>NZ_JAPVLS010000080.1:6186-45576 GCF_027158125.1 Streptomyces sp. H39-C1 | reverse complement strand
GATCCGGTACGCCACGATGTGCTCGGCCAGCAGATCCCGGCGCGGCTGCCGTCGCATCCCGGAGAAATCCGCCCGGACCGGGAGCAGCGAGCGGATCGAACCCCAGGCATCGTGCAGCACCGTAGTCACCGGGAGACGACCTCGTTCTTCCGCAGCTCGGCAAGAAGCTCGTTCTGGCCGGTGAGAACCTGCGCGAGGATGGTGCGCGCCACGGACATCAACACGGCCACGTCTCCGCCGGCCAGCGCGTACACCACGGTCGAACCGTCCCGGGTGGACGTGACGATCCCGGACCGCCGCAGCACGGCGAGCTGCTGCGACAGGCTCGACGGCTCCACCTCGATCGCCGTCAGCAGCTTGCGGACCGGTATGGGCCCCTCCTGCAGCAGCTCCAGCACCCGGATCCGCACCGGATGCGCGAGCATCCGGAAGAAGTCTGCCTTGGCCTGATACAGCGGAACCGCCACAGCGCGCCCTCCTCATCGCCGGCTTCCACCGGACTGGGCTTCGTCCTGTGCCATCGATGACTGCAGACACAGCACTCACAGCATGTAATGAATTGCCAGTTTTTGCAATTCTATCAAAGCGCATGAGGATGTCGGAGCTGGAGGGCGAGCAGTCGCCGCGCACACCGGTTGTGAGCTCAACGGCCTTGGCCGTGGACGCACCGCCTCCGTTCGGGGGCTGTGCTCCGCGTTGTCAGTCGTGGGCGATGACGGCGACAGGGGCGGTGGCGTGGTGCAGCACGGCGTGGGCGACCGGCCCGAGATGGGCGCCCAGGGGCGAGCGGCGCAGATGCCGGCCGACGATGACGAGGTCCGCGCCCACCGAAGCCTGAACCAGTCGGCTGCCGGCAGGTCCCATGAACGCCTGGGAGTCCGCGCGAACGGAGGGGAACTTGTCTCGCCACGGCTTCAGCATGTCGTCCAGCATCTGCGTGACACTCCGGCCGATGTCCCGTTCGTTGTCGGGGTCGAAGAAGGGGATGTACTCGTAGGCGGGAGGAAGCTTCCAGCCATGCACGGCCCGCAGGGCGCACTTGCGACGGGCGGCTTCCTCGAAGGCGAAGGAGAGGAGTCTGTCGGCGGCTTCGTGGATGTCCACGCCCACGACGATCTCGCCGTACCCGGCGGGCTCCGTGGGCCCGGTTTCCCGCGGCGGCCGTACGAGGGCCACCGGGGTTTCCGTGGCCGCGAGCGTCGACATGCCCACCGAACCGACGAAGAAGCCGACCAGGCTGCCCAGGCCTCGGGAGCCGAGGACGAGCAGCTCTGCGTCGGTGGCCTCGGCCGCCAGGGCTGCGGCCGGCCTGCCGGAGAGACAGCGGATGGTGATCTCCAGGCCCGGGTACCGGCGGCGTACGTCCTCCGAAGCCTCGGTGAGCGCCTCGTCGGCCCATCGGTCGGCGCTCTCCCGGCCCGACCTCGGAATGGCTGGGCTCATGGGCCAGTCGACCGCGTGGACGAGTCGCAGCGGGACCTCCCGCAAGGATGCCTCCCGTGCACCCCATATGGCTGCTGTCCGGCTCTCGAGTGACCCGTCGATGCCGACGGTCACATGGTGTTTCATGGCGGGAGCCTCCTGGGGGCACGTTCCAGCGGTAGCCGGCGGAGCGGGGGGTCTGCGGTCTTTCAGAGTGGCCCGGGACAAGGATGCGGAGGAGGGGCCAAACGGCCCCTGGTCGGACCGACCAGCCCCCTGCCCACCCCCGGGATGCCGGACCGGATCACGCACTCCGCACGCAGCAGCCTGCTGTTGGGGAGGGTGTACTCGGGGACTCTTGGCCCACGTCTGAGACCTGAACGGCCCTCCGCGTGGAGAGTCCGCTGTGGCAGCGTGAGAGCTGGACCCTTGGTGGTTCTCGGTGAGGAGGAACCGTGGAAAGTACCACGAGCGGCTCGGAACTCGGCTCCGTCGTACACGGACTGCTCCACCGGGCACACTGCCCGGTGCTCACGGTTCCTCTCGGCTGAGGATCACGACGGCGACGGCCCCAGCCGCGCAGGAAGCACTCGGTGTTCGGGACAGCGGTGATCTGTAGGGGAGTTGGAGAGGGAGGCGATCAGGATGTACCACGGGATCACCCCGAGAACGCCGACGGCTGATCGCACCGCAATCGGGCCGCGGCATACGGCGACGCTCGAACCCGACGAAGCCCTGAGACTGCTCGGCACGGTCGCTCTCGGCCGCATCGTCTTCACCCGCCACGCACTGCCGGCAGTATGCCCGGTCAACCACATCATCGACGCTGGGGACATCGTCCTCTGGGGTTTCGACGGCGGAGATATCGCCGCGCTCACGGCGCCCGACGACTGCCCCGGCATTGTCGTGGCCTATGAGGCCGATGCCATCGACCCGAAGACGGACCTCGGTTGGAGCGTGGTCGTCACTGGCTATGCGATGCCCGTTACGGACGGCCGCGACGGCCAGCGGTATGGGGAACTGCTCCGTCCGTTGATCGGCGGCCCGATGGGCCGCGTGCTGAGCATTCGGCCCGGTCTCATCACCGGATTCCGTCTTGAGAAGGCCTGACCACCACGTTGGGTGGTACCAGGTCACGGTGAGTGTGTCGTCCACCCGGTGCGTTCCGAAGCGCCACAGAGCCGGCCGACGGGGGACCCGCCGGCCGGCTCTGTGGGGCCGGACTGTCTCCTAGCGTCGAGGGCAGCGGCGGACCGTGGTCTCGGCCTGCCAGGTGCTCACCGGGTGCTGAGTACTGATCGCGCGTGATCGCCGTGCGACGCCATGACCAGTACTTGATAACGGCTGGGAATGACGGCGCTTCTGGACGTGAAATCCCGGCGTCCCGCGGTCATGGCGAACTGGAACAGCGCGAAGATCCCGCCGAACAGCACACCCCAGCTCAGGCCCCAGACCATGGCCTTCCAGAAGGCTGTCGTGCTCAGGATGCTCAGCAGCAGGCCGACGAAGGCTCCGAACCATGCTCCGCTCGTGGCTCCGTACAGCAGAGCGCGCTCCCAGTTCAGCCGCCCGGTGATCTGCTCCACCATCCGGAGGTCGCTTCCGACGATCTGGGTGGTCTCCACTTCGAATTCGTGGTCGGCGAGGTAGTCGACGACGCTCTGCGCCTCGTCGTAGGTGGGGAAGGAGCCGAGTGACACCTGCTCGCCCGGATGCCGTTCGACGGGTCCTCGTCCTGGTTTCACTGCTGTCGTGTTCATCATGGCTGCCTCCCGGCATGATCGATGGTCCGCGGATCCGATGGCGCCGGTGTGGCGATGGGCAGGGGCCGACCAAGCTCTCTTTCGCGGGGCGGTACGGAGGAGCTGGCCGGCAGGCATCTCATTCAGGAACGACGACGACCGGGCACGGTGCGTGCTGGACGCAGTGCTGGCTGACCGAGCCGAGGAGGATCCCGGCGAAGGTGCCGTGTCCCCTGGTGCCCACGGTCAACAGCTGGGCTCCCGCTGCTGCGGCCAGCAGGACCTCCGCGGGATGGCCTTCCACCACGCGGGCCAGCACTTCGACCGGCCGGTCGAGGCGCTCCGACTCGTTCGCGACGACCTCGTCGAGGTTCTTCTGGATGCTGGCGGCGATGTCACCGAGGTCGATGACGCCGGGTACCCACCCGTAGCTGTACGTGTACATGTCGGGGTTCTGCCATGTCATCGATGTCACGTGCACCGGTGGAGACACGCAACGTGTACGAAACGTCCTGGAGTCGCCGGTGAAGGTCCGGGTTGGAAGTGGCGCTGTGAGCGAGTGCCTGTTGCTCTGCACCCAGCGTGCTCTGCCGTCCCCGGATGCGTGAGGGGCCGAAGGTCCCGCTGAACGCCGAATGGTCCTCGTGGATCAGTCTGGTCGGGCCCTTCAAAGGCGACGACAACCGTGCGTGCAAGGACCAGAACCTGCGATGCACCGGGCCGTATCGCGGCCGCTGCGTGGTGTGCGCCCCCTGAGTGGTCCTCCCTGGTGCAAGGCGGCCGCCTCCGGCGGCGGGGGTCAGCGAGCGGGCACGATCGCCACCGGGCACGGGGCATGGTGCAGCATGGCGTGGTTCACCGAACCGAGTTGGAGGCCCGGATGCTCGTGCCGGCGGCGTGCGCCGAGTACGAGAAGGTCTGCTCCGGCAGCCGCACGCAGCAAGCTGGAGGCAGACCGGCCCTGCACAGCATTGCGCCGTACCCGCAGACCGCTGACTCCCGTCTCGGGAAGGGGCACTGCGCCCAGCAGGTTCTGTGCGCGGTCGGCCGCCGCACCGGCGTCCATCACCACTGACACCCCCGACATGTCGATCTCGGGGCGCCATGCGTGCACGAGCTCCAGGTCGGCATGTCCCGCCGCCGCTTCCTCGACCGCGAACTCCGCCGCTGCTGAAACATCGTGCGACCCCACACCCAGTACCACACGGCCGCGCCCGACCTCCGCGGGCTCACGTTCACCGCGAACCACCACGACGGGGTACGCGGCCCTCGCGGCGACCCGCAGGCTCACCGAGCCGAGCAGCAACCCGGGGAATCCGCCGTGGCCGCGGATTCCCAGCACCAGCAGCGGGGAGTAGCGCTGCAGGCCCAGCAGCGCGGACAGGACGTCCTCGGCGAGCATTTCGGTATCCACCGCTACGCCGGGCCGGCGCGCGGACGCCCGTTCGGCCGCGGAGTCCAGGATGTCCTCGATTGCCTTACGCTCGGGCGCGAGTTCAATGTCGTCCACGGTTTCCTGTTCGAACTGCTCCCAGACAGAAGCGTGGACGAGCCGCAGCCGCGCTCCGCGGCGGAAGGCGTCGTCCACCGCCCAGTCCACGGCTCGCAGACTCTCCGGAGAGCCGTCAACGGCCGCCAGCACGCATGCAATGCTCATGATCTTCTCCACACCTCGACAGGCCGATTCCGGCCATGTGTGCGACGACTGCCGACCGGTCGCTTGACTCGATCCGTCGGCGGCTGCGAAACCGCACCTTCTGTCAGTTCACACGCGGTGTGCCGCACGCGGTAGGGCCGGTCGGTCCCGCTCGCCCGCGCAGTAGGCCCCTTGCATGGGCCGGTGCCCGACCCCGGGGCGAACGGTCAGTGTGCGCGGGTCACCGTCGGTGACCGGCGTCGTGCCGGCCTTCCTGGCGGCGCCCTCCTGCAGACTTGCTCGCGCTTACAGGGCGCACTTGACGGTCGAGCGATACTGCGTCAACCGTGCCGCGGGTAAGGCCGATCGGTCCCGGAGCGGGCCGTGCGGCCCCTGTCCCGGGCGTGTGGAGAGCTGGAGGCTGCTGTCGAACGAGTTCACCGAAACTCTCTTCTGGAGGTAACTCTCGTGTCCGCTCCCATTGCTGTCGGCCTGGACGGCTCCCCTGAAAGCATGGCCGGCGCTCGCTGGGCGGCCCGTGATGCGCTGCGCAGGAACCTGCCAGTGCGGCTCGTCCATGTCTGGAACTGGCATCCCCATCCCGGCGAGACATCTGACGGCTTGGAAGCACAACGCCACTGGGCCCAGCGGATACCGCGCGAGGCCGCCGCTGAGCTCACCCGGGAGTACCCCGCGCTGGAGATCGTCATTGACCAGGTGGGAGGGCAACCCGCGGCTGTTCTCCCGGTCGTCGCGGAAGAAGCCGAGCTTCTGGTTCTCGGCTCCCTCCAGGCGAAGGGCATTTCGGGCTTCCTCGTCGGATCAGCGTCGTTGGCAACGGTCGCCTGCGCCGAGCGGCCGGTGGTTCTCATACGGTCCGGCGAGACCGCGCAGGACGAACACCAACCCGACGAAGCCGGGCTTGCGTCGACCGTCACTCCGTACCGCGATGTGGTACTCGGCCTCGATCTCGCACGGCCCTGCGACGAACTGCTCGAGTCGCCTTCGACGCAGCTCTGCAACGCTCCGCGAGGTTGCGCGTCATCCATTGCTGGAAGCTGCCGTCGGCCTACAAGCACCGCGACGCAACGGTCGGCAGCACTCCGGAATCCGCTCTCGTAACTCAACAGGCGCATGCCCTGACCGAGATGCTGCGTCCCTGGCGGGACAAGTATCCCGCAGTAGAGCTGATCGAAGAGTCCGTGCCGGGAAGGCCTGCGGAGCACCTGCTGACCGCCTCTGCGGACACGTCACTCCTGGTCGTCGGTCGGCGCACCAGCCACTCACCGATCGGCAGGCATATCGGCCCCATCACACTCGCCGTGCTCCACCACTGCTCGGCACCGGTCGCGGTGGCACCGCACGCCTGAGAGCCCTGGCGCGACGGGGCTGGGGTTCCGGGCCCTGCGGCTCGATCTCATGAACACTGTTGGACCGGTCGGACGGGCCGGGGGTGGCCATTAGGCCCTGGCCGCAGCATTGATCACCGCGAAGAGTGGTGATCCCGGGGGACGAGCCGCCGGCGGCCCGCAGCAGATGGCGTTTCGGCCGGTGACAGCTGTGGGCGCAGTGACGATGAAGAGGAGCATGTTATGGCCAAGGCATATCTTGTGGGGAGCGGCATCGCTGCACTGTCAGCCGCCGCTCTCCTGATCCGCGACGGCGGATTCGCGGGCTGTGACATCCACCTGCTGGAGGAGCAGGAGGTGATCGGTGGCAGCCTGGATGCGGGAGGCACCGCGGAGACCGGGTACTCGATGCGGGGCGGCCGAATGTTCGAGGGCCAGTTCCGTTGTACCTACGATCTGCTGTCGTCCATCCCCTCCGTCGACGACCCGTCGATTTCGGTTACCGAGGACACCTTCGCTGCTCACGAAGCCTTTCCCTGGGATGACGCTGCCCGCTTGGTCGACAGCGACGGGAAGATCATCGATGTCCGCTCCATGGGCTTCTCCGAACGCGACCGCCTCGAACTGGTCGCCTGCATGGCCACTCCCGAGCGCCTCCTGAACCGAAAGCGGATCTCCGACTGCTTCGGCGAAGAGTTCTTCGCCACCAACTTCTGGTACATGTGGTGCACGACCTTCGCGTTCGAGCCATGGCACAGTGCCATCGAGTTCCGGCGCTACCTCAACCGCTTCGTGCACCTGTTCCCGACTTTCGGCACCATGTCAGGGATCTACCGGACCCGGTACAACCAGTACGACTCCATCGTGCGTCCGCTCCAGAAGTGGCTGAACGACCAAGGCGTGACCACCCGCACCGGCTGCCTGGTCACCGACCTGGCGTTCGCACCGGGTGACGCGACCACCGTCGAGCGGATCCTGTACACCCACGGTGGTCTCAGAGAAGACATCCACGTAGCGCCCGACGACCTCGTTCTCGTCACCAACGGATCCATGACCGCCAATTCCAGTCTGGGATCCGATACCGCGGCCCCGATACCCGTCATTGCTGCCTCCGAACAGCCGGGGTCCTGGCGGCTCTGGCAGTGGCTGGCCCGAGGACGCGACGACTTCGGTAACCCTCACGTCTTCGACCGGAGTGTGAAGGACTCCACTTGGGAGTCCTTCACGGTCACCTGCAAGGACCCACTGTTCGTCGAGCTCATGGAGGCGCTGAGCGGGCGCGAGGCCGGCGAGGGCGGTCTGATGACCTTCCCGTCCTCCAGTTGGCTGCTCACCATCGTGCTGAACCACCAGCCGGTGTACCGCGAGCAGCCCGACGGCGTCACGGTCTGGTGGGGCTACGGGCTCTTCCCGGATCGATCCGGTGACTACGTCGGCAAGCCGATGACCGACTGCACAGGGCAGGAGATTCTGCGCGAGGTCCTGCACCACCTGAAATTCGAAGCGAACCTGGACCGCATTGCGGAGACCTCGACCGTCATCCCGTGCCTGATGCCCTACATCACCAGCCAGTTCCTGGTCCGTGAGCACGGTGACCGTCCGCAGGTAGTACCGAAGGGCTCCACCAACCTGGCCTTCATCGGCCAGTTCGCCGAGGTTCCCGATGACGTGGTCTTCACGGTGGAGTACTCGGTACGCACCGCCTGGACCGCCGTCAACACACTCCTCAAGCTCGGCAAGGAGCCGCCGTCGGTCTATAAGGGACAGCGCGATCCGCGAGTGCTCATGAACGCGCTGACCACGATGCATCAGCGGTAATGCTCCCAACCGGTCTGCGGCCTGCTGCAGACCAGGGACTGACCGACCCAAGCGGAAACTCCTATGTCGAGCCGAAAGTGGAGTCCGGAGGTGAGCTCCATGGGGGAGCGTTGTGTGGTCGCTGGTGTGGACGGTTCCGTTCAGGGTCTGGAGACTGCTGAATGGGCAGCGGCGGAGGCGCAACGGCGTCGCTGCGCATTACGGTTGATGGCTTCCGGGTTACCTGGTGGCCTTGACGGGGTGCTGGCCGCTGTAAGGGTGCGGCATCCCGCGCTGTCGATGACGACTCAGCGAGATGAGCGCCCGCAGTCCGCCCTCCTTTCGGCTTCGGCCGGTGCCGGCCTCCTCGTGATCAGTGCGATGAACCGCGATGCCAGACAGATTGCCGCCGGCGCACAGTGCCCCGTGGTCCTGGTACGGGAAGCCACAGCCGGCGAGATCGTCCTTGGGTTTGACGCGCGCCACCCGGCGGCAACTGCGACCGGCTTCGCTTTTGACGCCGCGCAACGGCAGGGCTGTCGGCTACGCGTGGTGCACGCCTGGCGGCTGCCGGCGCCAGTGAAGGGCCGTGCGCGGTACACGGTTCTGGAGGAGGACCGGGCCGAATGGGAGGACGAGGAAGTGCAGGTCCTCCATGACGCGTTGCGTCGCTGGCGGGAGAAGTACGCCAAGGTGGATGTTCTTCCGGATGTGCGGCTGTTCACCGCGTCGTGGGCTCTGGTGAACGCGTCTGCGCACGCGGGACTGGTCGTGTTGGGACGCGGACCGGACGGGCTCGGCCCGGTGGGGCACGCGGTCGCCGAATTCGCGGAGAGTCCGGTCGCGTTCGTTCCGGCCTGACGCACACCGCCGGTGACAGGACCGGGTCGATGCCGGTTCCACCACCGAAGCCGCGCAGCGTTCTGGCCTCAGGGCTGGGGACAACCGGCATGGGACAGGCTGCGTGGCGTCGGGGTCGCCTTCTCGAGGTGAGCCGGACTGGACGGATCCCGCTGCGGCGGGGTGCCCGCTGATGAGTGGACCGTACGGCCCACGCCGCAGGGCCGGGCGGCCTCTGGAAAGGCGGCTCGCACAGGTGGACGCTGAAGTCGTCACCGCAGAAGGGCGTTCACACCGAGATGGGGAATCAGTGATGAGGCACAACAGGATCACCGACGTGATGACGGCCAATGTCGTCAAGGCCGTCCACGCCACGCCGTTCAAAGTGGTCGCAGAGCAGCTGTCCCGGCACGGCATCAGCGGACTTCCCGTCGTCGACGGCGACGACAAGGTCATCGGTGTCATCTCCGAGACGGACCTGATGATGCGCCAGGCCGCGAGCGTCGCTGAAACCGCTTCGCGGTGGAGCCGGCTCTTCCGCGGCCACCGCCGGGAGCAGATCAAGGTAAGGGCCCGTACCGCGGGGCAGCTGATGTCCCAGCCGGCGGTCACGGTGCACGCAGAGGACTCCATCGCCGAGGCCGCCCGCACCATGATGGAGCAGAAGGTGGAGCGGCTGCCCGTCGTCGACGAGCAGGACCGCCTGATCGGCATCGTCACCCGCCGCGACCTGCTCCAGGTCTTCCTGCGGCCGGACAGCGACATCCGCCGCGATGTGATCGACCAGGTGCTGGTCCGCACCCTGTGGGTCGTCCCGCAGGCCATCGGCGTCACCGTGGATGATGGGGTGGTGACGCTGGAGGGGCGGCTGGAACGCCGCAGCGAGATCGGCATCGCGCTACGTCTTACCCCGCTGATCGACGGAGTGGTCTCCGTGGTCGACAAGCTCACGTACCAGCTCGACGACTCGCACCTGAAGGTTGCCGAACCGGCACTGCACGGTGTGGCCGACGACTGGATCCGGAAGCTCTGAGGAACCGCGGAACGGGCACAGAGGCGACGAAACCGTGAAGGAAGTCCGGCGATCGTGGCGTTGGCGGTCCGATCGCTACGACGCTGTTCCGGCAGGATCGAAGGATGGTGAATCCGGTGCGGAGTGGTCGGAGCGGCGGCCTCCTTGCCGTTCTGCCGCACGGATCCCGCCCCCGGTCCTGCCCTTCGTCAGGGAGCGCCTGCCCCGTGGCGCTTCGCGAGCCAGTCCTGATAGGCCGCCACGGCAGTGGGCAACGTGGCGAAGATCCTTTCCGGGCCGATCGCCTCGGTCAGTCCGTACGCGTCCAGGTCGTCGCGCAGTTCTTGCTTCACACGGGCGAGGGCGAACACGATGCCGCGCCGGCCGAGTTCCTTGCGCAGGGATTCGACCGCGTCCAGTGCGGTGATGTCGACCTCGACATTGGCTTCTGTGTTGAGGATTAACCAGGCCACCGGCCCCCGGTGTTCGTCGACGGCGGACAGGGCGCGGCGGCGGAAGTTCTCGGCGTTGGCGAAGAAGAGTGGTGAGTCGTAGCGGTAGATGACCAGCCCGGTGATCGTACGAGCCTGCGGATAGTCGTCGACATCATGCATCCCGGCCATCCCGGGGACCCGTCCCTCGATCGCGTTGTGCGGGCGGGCCACCCGGGCCAGCATCTCGGCGACGGAGAGGCCGACGGCGACCAGCACGCCGTAGAGGATGTCCAGAGCCAGGACGCCGACGAGGCAGCCGAGCGCCAGCAACAGCTCTCTGCGGCGGAATGCGGCCAGCCGCCGGAAACCGGGCAGGTCGATCAGCCGTAGAGCGGCGTAGACGACGATGGCGCCCAGCACGGTCGCCGGGATATGGGCCAGCAACCGGCTTGCGACCAGCAGCACGGCGAGCACGGCGCCGAGCGCTACGAGGGAGTAGGCCTGGGTGCGGCCGCCCGCCGCGTCGGCGAGCGCCGTACGGCTGGCGCTGCTGCTCACCGGGAAGCCGTGCAGGGCTCCGGCGCCGAGGTTCGCGGCGCCCAGCGCCAGCAGCTCCTGATTGGCGTCGAGCTGGTGACCGCCGTCCTGTGTCGCGAAGGCGCGGGCGGTGAGGATGACGTCCGTGTAGCCGACCAGCAGTACTCCGAGCGCGGGCAGCAGCAGGTGCGGCAGGTCGCCCGGGTCCGGCAGTGCGGGTCGGGGCAACCCCGAGGGGATGGCGCCGATGACGGTGATCCCGTGGTGCTCCAGCCCGAAGACGGCGACAACAGCGGTTCCCAGGACGACGAGGAGCAGCGGCCCCGGCAGCCGGGGGAAGTAGCTCTGCACCGCGAAGAGGAAGACCAGGGCCGCCGTGGCGAAGGCCAGCGTGGCCGGATGGGCCTGCGGAACGTGCCGGGCGAAGGAGAACAGCTGCGGGAAGAACTCCGTCCCGTGCACGGGCACGCCGGTCAGCCGGGGTAGCTGGTCCACGATCATGATCAGGGCCACCCCCGCCATGTAGCCGACGAGAACCGGCCGGGACAGCAGATCGGCGACGAAGCCCAACCGCCCCGCCCAGGCGACGAGGCAGAGCAGCCCGACCGCGACCGCGAGAGCAGCGCACAGAACCGCGTACCGGGCCGGGTCCCCGGCGGCGAGCGGCCCGATGACGGTGGCGGTCATCAGCGCCGTGGTGGACTCCGGCCCGACCGACAGCTTCCGGGACGAGCCCAGCAGCGCGTAGAGCAACAGCGGCGGCACGATCGCCCACAGGCCGGCGACCGGCGGCAACCCCGCCAGCCCCGCATACGCCATCACCTGAGGAACCAGGTAGGCCGCCACGGTCACCCCGGCGAGCAGATCTCCGCGCAGCCAGGCCCGCCGGTAGCCGGACAGCACGACAAGCCCCGGCAGCAAGTGCCTGCCAGCCTCTACCACCCGGGCACGCAACTCCCCCCGCTCCGCTGGACGGTCGCCGCCGGAGGATCCTGGCGTGGGACCGGTATCTCTGGGAGCGTGCGGCCGCCCCGACCGCGGACCGGAGTCGCGCGGTCGGGATCGTCGTTCCCCGTCCCGGCCGTGCCGGGGGATCACGGGGTTCTCACGCGTCGGCGCGCTGCACCTTGATGGTGCGCGCCCCGGTCTTCGGCTCTGTGACCGGGACGTTCACGGTGAGGACGCCGTCCTTGTAGTCGGCCGTGGTCTCGTCCGCCCGGGCGCCCGCGGGCAGCCGGACGGAACGGGCGAACGCTCCGTAGCGGAAGTCCGAGTGGTGCCTGCCCTCGGCCTTCTCCGTCCGCTCGGCGCGGATGACCAGCACATCGCCGTCGATGCTGATCTCGACATCCTGGTCCGGGTCGATTCCGGGCAACTCGGCCTTCACGACGTACGCGCCCTCGGCCAGCTTCTGCTCGATGCGGATGCCGTGCAGTCCGGGCACGTTCCGCATTCCCGGCACCGCGGGGATGCCGGCCTCGATCCAGTCGAACAGTTCCGGCAGCAGCGGCGGCCATCCCTGGCGCCGTTCCAGTTTCGCACTCATCGCTTCCTCCTCGCGTCGAACGTTCACGGACTGTGCGGGTGCGATTCCAGGATCCTGTTCCCTGCTGTACCGCATCAGGGGCCGTACGGCCTACACATGACCGGCCGTACGGGTCCCGAATGACCCATCCGGCCCCGGGCGGAGGGCGCGCAGCGGGGGGAGGCTGAGGGACGGAAGCTCCTGTTGACGAGCAGATGTGAGGAGATGACCGCCGTGTATACGACCCTGACCGCGGACTTCTGGACGCTCTTTGTGTACATGTTGGGCGCCGCAATGGTGCTGGTACTGGTTGCGACCCTCGCCGCCGAGGCAGTCGTGGACCGGCTGTCCGCTCGGCGCACGCGGCGGTCGCAGATCCGCCGGATCCCGGATGCTGTCCTGGCCCGGCCCCGGCAGCCGCACCACGCGCACTATTGAGCGCAGGGGCTGCGCAGGGGCTGCGCAGGAGGACCGAACTGCCCGTTCCTGTGCCTGTACGGACGACGTACGGCCGCGGATGTTCCGCGGCGCGGCCGGGGCTCTCGCCGGCCGCGCCACTGTGCCGTGGAGCCGAAGAACGCTCAACGGCCCGTGAAGCAGGACCGATGTTCCCTGTCGGCCACGTCAGGGGAGGGCTCTGCTGGGGGGAAGGTGAGCGGGACGCCGCGCTCGAGGCCACGGACAACGTGGAAGCCGCGTACCGGACCTTCCGCCGGTCCGGCGTGCGACGGCTCCCGGCCCTGGACGGAGAACGCCTCGTCGTCGCACTCACCGTCGATGACCTGCTCCTGGACGTCTTCCAGCGCCTCGCGGACTCGCTCGGAGCGGCGCAGGGAACGGATACGGGCGCAGCAGCGTGACGCCCTTGGCTGCGGACGCAAGCCGGTCACATGTCCAGGACCAAATCGGCAGGCGGCGTCGAACAACAGATGAAGGCGCTTCCCTCGGCGGGGAGGTCTACGGGCTCCGGGGAGTAGTCGACGTGGCCCGAAAGCAGCCCGGTCTCGCAGGTGTGACAGACCCCGGTGCGGCAGGACCAGCGCACGGGCACGTCGCATGCCTCGGCGAGCTCTAGCAGGGTCCCGTAGTCGCGGTGCCAGGGGACGGTCAGCCCGCTGCGAGCGAAGGACACGGACGGCCCCGCCTGTCCGCCGGGAAGATGGGCCGGCTGGTGCGGTGCCCTGGCGGATCCCGCCACCACACCGGGGGTGACGGCGGACGCGGCCCCGAAGATCTCGGTGTGGATACGCGAGGACGGCATGCCACAGGACTCCAGGGCTTCGGACAAGTCCTGCATGAACGCGCCTGGACCGCAAAGGTAGGCGTCGGCGTCCGGAGGCAGCTCGAGGGCGCGGATCCGCTCGACGCTGAGCCGCCCCGTCATCGTGTAGTCGATACCTGGGCGGTCAACGCTGCGCGGACGGCTGTAGGAGACAAATGACCGGCCTGCGGGCAGCCGGGAGAGCAGCGCGTGCACTTCGTCGGCGAAGGGGTGGTTCTCGCCGTCTCGAGCCGCCTGCAGCCACCACACCGGGCGCCGTGAGGGTTTCGCGGCCAGAGCGTGGAGCATGGCCAGGACCGGAGTGGCGCCGACACCGGCGGACAGCAGCAGAACAGGAGTATCCGCGTCCGCCAGCAGGAATGTACCGCGCGGAGCGGCGACATCGAGAACATCGTCCACTTTCACGTGCTGAGAAAGGTAGGTGCTGGCGAGACCGTGCGGTTCCTGCTTGACACTGATGCGGTAGGTCTCGGCGCCCGGTCGGCCGGACAACGAGTAGTTCCGGATGACCGGGGAGGCCTGTGGGTCCGGCCGCAAGCGGACTCCGAGGAACTGCCCCGGCAACGCGGCTGGGAGCGGTTCACCGTCAACTGACGCCAGAGTGAGCGAGAAAATACTCGCGCTCTCCGGTTCGATGCGGACGACTTCGAGCGGGCGGAACCCGGGCCATGCCGGAGGCGGGCTGGTGACGCTGAGCCCACTGTTGCCGCCCACGGCGCCAGGGCCGCGATCCGCGTCGTCGAGCAAGGCTCGCAGCGACGTCTTCCACCCAGGGCTCAGTGCTGGGATGCGCAAGGCGCGTTCGAGCTGCGGCCGGGCGTGACCGGGCAGGTAGAGCAGCGCGTCGATCTCTGCGACCGTCATCTCCTCGGGGCCCGAGACGACTTTTACGATCTCGTCTCCTGCCTGCACCTGCCCTTCTGCCAGCACGCGCATGTAGAAGCCCGGGCGGCGGTGGGACACGAGCAGGGCGGCCATCCGAGGTTCTCCCAGCCGCAACCCCACCCGGTAGCACGTCACCCGGGGTTGCGTGACCTCGAAGAGCGCACCGCCGATCTCGTAGCGGTCGCCGATGCACACCTCGTCGTCGGCGAGTCCCTCCACGGTGAAGTTCTCGCCGAACTGGCCGTACGTGAAGTCGTCCCGCTTCATGTGCTCCTGCCAGTGGCGGTAGGAGTCCAGCTGGTAGACCAGTACGGCACGCTGCTCGCCGCCATGCCCGGATAGGTCGCCTTGCCCGTCGCCGTCCAGATTGAGCCGCCGCGCCATCAGGGGTCCGGCGACAGGGTGCTTCCAGATGGCGGTATGCGTGGTCCTGCCATGCCAGGCAACGCCTTTCGGCATGCCGACGTTCACGGCGATCAGAGTGGCCATACGATATCCATTCTCTCGAGCGCAGCCGCCATATGGGCGCGAAGCCGACATTACGCCCGCTAGGCGCATACATACGCGGGTCTCGACTGGCCCGTCCGGCGTTCGATGACCTCCCTCGGGCCCTGGCTCTCTGGAGTGCGGCTCGAAATCGCCCTGAGCCGAGCGGGGCGTGTGCCGTCGCGCGGCCATCCTCCGGTCGGGGCGCCCCTGCGGCGTCACGGGCAACTGCCCGCGGCGATGGAATGGTGCGCCATCAAGGAAACCTCCTCGCACGGTTCAGCTGACTGCCGGCTTCAGCGGGCCCCAGACGGTGACGAGGGGGCCATTCCACGTATGCCGCACGGAACCCGCTAGGCGTGGCGCACCGGTCCCTGCACACCAGCGAACGCCAGCACGTGCGTGACCACGACCACGGATGGGCCGGACGGGTGACTTTTGAGGTAGTACTCGAGGGCAGATGTTGTGTCAGGGCGGTGGCCACGTCGTGCAGAACTACCAGCCTGGTCGATCACGCCCACTTGGCCGTCCCCTCCGTGCTCGCTCACTGACCAAGGGTGGACTCCGGTCCGCCCCGAAGGCTCTCGCGTTCGAGTACGCCACTCGCGGGATCCGCAGCAACGCGAACTGCCTGAGCGTCGGTTGCTGACCCCTCACCGCACGAGCCGTACCTGGCACGCGGGACGCTCTGGCCCGTGACCTCCCTGGCCCACATCGACCCCTGCCATGCGCTGGGGGTGCCCCGGTGATCGGGCCGTGCAAGTCTCGCCTTGTCGGCATTTTCGGACGAGCGCAGGAGGCGCGGGTCATGGACATGAAGCTCGAAGTCGTCGTGGTGCCGGTGGCCGATGTCGACCGGGCCAAGGACTTTTGCACAGGGCTGGGTTGGCGGCTCGACGCCGACGTCGCCACCGACGAGAACTTCCGGGTGGTGCAGGTGACCCCGCCCGGCTCGCCGGCGTCGGTCATCTTCGGCACCTCGGTCACCTCCCAGGCACCGGGCTCGGCTCAGGGACTCCACCTGATCGTCAACGCGATCGAGGCCGCCCACGACCAGCTCAAGCAACTCGGCGCCGACCCGAGCGAGGTGTTCCACGACGCAGGCGGTGTCTTCCACCACGCCGGAACCGACGCCCGAGTAACAGGCCCGGATCCGCGACGCAGCAGCTACGGCTCGTTCCTGTCATTCAGCGACCCGGACGGCAACGGCTGGGTCCTGCAGGAGATCACCACCCGGCTTCCGGGACGAATGGACCCCACGGTCACCACCTTCTCGTCTTCCTCGGACCTCGCGGCCGCGCTGCGCCGCGCCGCGGCCGCACACGGCGGGCACGAGGCGCGCACCGGCGCGCAGGATCCGAACTGGCCGGACTGGTACGCGGACTACATGGTGCGCGAGCAGGCCGGAACCGAGCTGCCTTCGTGAGCGCCCGCAACTCCGCCCGACGCCAGGGATGGGGAGTGATCGAGCGCGGAGTGTGCCCTCATCGGGCAGTGCACCTGTCCGGAGAGCGTCAACTGGTGCGGTGGCCGTCGTTCGATGGGAGGACAGCGCCCGCAAGGGCCGTTCCAGGTCGATGTAGCGGAACTCGTACACGACCTCGTCGAATGCACAACGGATGAAACTACCCGCACCGGGTTGGGTGCTCAATGGGATATGAACGGCATTTCGTCTGACATGGGTGTGCTCCGGCAGGGGGCTCCTCCTCGGCAAGGGGGCCTTCGCGATCTTCCGGGGGCTTGCTGTGTCGGCGGGGTCGAGGGTGCAGGGTTTGGCGGGCGCTGGGTGCGGTGGGTCTCGGGTCTGCACCGGTGAAGGCCAACTCGGCCGGTGCCAAGACCGGATGGCGGACGGGGTGGGCTTCTTTCGCTCGTCCGCCCTCCGGCTGCGGAGCGATTACGCCTCGCGACCAAAGCGTTCACGAATGCCCGTCCGGGCGAATCGGGGTGCCGGTTCCAGAAGCCTGGCGCCCGCGCCCGCCCGTCGTCCGGTGGCCCGGACTCTCCCCGGATGGGATGCCCGAGGAACCGCACTGGGTCCTGTGCGCCGGCGACAACGTTCGTTTCCGTCCGTTTTGGGTGGAGCATGCTACTTGCCTTGGGTCATGGGGGCAGCGGATGATCGACGCTTGGATTAGGTTAGCCTGTCTTAACTAAGATGGGCGCCTGTCTTCGACGGCTATGCGTCTGTCCGGCTGTGTGTACCTGTGGCTTGTGAGGATGTACGGGAATGCGTGCTCGGGTGTCTGATCGGCCGCCTCGGGCGGTGAAGGCGCAGCGTTCAGCGGGGACGACCGGTATAGCCGCGTCGGACGCGCGCCGCGCGGGGTGGCTGCTGGCGTGTGTGGCGCTCCTCGCGGTGGCGTGCCTGTTGAGCATCGCGGTGGGGACACGGACGATCGGAGTGCACACCACCTGGGACGCGTTCGCCCACTACACCGGCACCGATGAGCAGACGATCGTGCGGGAACTGCGGGTTCCGCGGTTGGTGCTGGGACTGCTGACCGGGGTGGCGCTGGGGGTGTGCGGCGCGCTGATCCAGGCGGTGACGCGCAACCCGCTGGCCGACACCCAGATCCTCGGGGTCAACGCGGGCGCGGCGCTGTTCGTGGTGTTCGCCGTCGGCGTGCTCGGGCTGACCAGCATCTGGTCGTACGTCTGGTTCGCCTTCGCCGGGGTGGCTGTGGCGATGGTGGCGGTGTACGCCCTGGGGTCCATCGGGCGCGGCGGTGCCACGCCGGTGCGGCTCACCCTGGCGGGGGTCGCGCTCGGAGCGGTGATGGACGGACTCTCCGCCGGCATCCGTCTCGTACGGCCGCGGGCCTTCGACTATCTGCGGTTCTGGGACGTGGGGACGCTCGGGGGGCGTCCGATGAGCATCGCGCTGGCGGTGGCACCGTTCATCGGGGTGGGGCTGCTGCTGGCGCTGACGGTCGCGCGGTCGCTGAACGCCGTCGCGATGGGTGACGACATCGCGCGCTCGCTGGGCGCGGACATCACCCGTACCCGGGTACTCGCGGTTCTGGCGGTGATGCTGTTGGCGGGTGCGTCGACGGCTGCGGTCGGGCCGATCGGGTTCGTCGGGCTGATGGTGCCGCACGCGGTGCGCTGGCTGGTCGGCCCCGACCAGCGCTGGATCCTCGCCTTCACGGTCGTCTGCGCGCCCGTCCTGATGCTGAGCGCCGACGTCATAGGGCGGCTGGTGATCCGGCCGGCGGAACTGCAGGCCGGGATCGTCACGGCGTTCGTCGGAGCGCCGGTGCTGATCTGGATGGTCCGTCGTTCGAACGTCAGCGCGCTGTGAAGGCCCTGACGCGCCGCCAGGACGGCGCTCCCCGGGTCGACTTCGGCCACCGGGTCATGGTGCTCCGGCCGTCGGCGGCTGTCTCGGTGCGGCTGAGCGTCCGGACGACGGTGGTCTGCGCGATCCTCCTGCTGCTGACGCTGGTGGTCGGTGTGCTGGCGCTGGGTACCGGCGAATTCTCCCTCCCTCCGGACCAGGTCGTACGCGCCCTCACCGGCCAGGAATCCGGCTGGGCCCGGCTGGTGGTGGTGGAGTGGCGGCTGCCACGGGTGGTCCTGGCGCTGCTCATCGGGTCCGCGCTGGGACTCAGCGGCGCGGTGTTCCAGTCCCTGATGCGCAACCCGCTGGGCAGCCCCGACGTGATCGGTTTCAACACCGGTGCGTACACAGGCGTCCTGGTGGCCACGGCCTACGTCGGCCATGACTACGCGCAGACCTCGGTGGGCGCGCTGGTCGGCGGGCTGCTCACCGCCGCGGTGGTCTATCTGCTGGCCTACCGGCAGGGGGTGCAGGGGTTCCGTCTGATCATCGTCGGGATAGCGGTCAGCGCTGTCCTCGGCTCGGTCAACCAGTGGTTCATCATCAAGGCGGATCTGCAGACGGCCTACGCGGCAGCGTTGTGGGACCAGGGCACCCTCAATGACCTGAGCTGGGACCAGGTGCCACCGGTGGCGTACGCGGTCGGGGCGCTCAGTCTGCTCCTGGTGGCGATGGGCCCGTCGCTGCGGCTGCTGGAACTCGGTGACGACGCGGCCTCCGCGCTCGGGGTCCGGCGCGAGCCGGTGCGGCTGGCGTATCTGGCGGTCGGGGTGGCGCTGACCGCGGTGGCGACCGCCGCCGCCGGGCCGATCTCCTTCGTCGCGCTGGCGGCCCCGCAGATCGCGGCGCGGCTCACCCGGGCCCCGGGGATCGCGCTGGTGCCCTCCGCGGTGACCGGAGCGCTGCTGCTCCTGGTCGGGGACTTCCTCGCGGTGCGGCTGTTCGCTCCCACTCAACTGCCGGTGGGAGTGGTGACCGTGAGCTTGGGCGGCGCTTACTTCGCCTGGTTGCTCGCCAGGAACACGAGAGGCCGGAAATGAATGCCACCCCCGCACCGAGCGACACGGCGCAGAGCGATGCCGTTGAGACTACTGGGTCCGCACAGACTGAGGCCGGCCTTACGCCCGCACGACTGCACGCCCAGGGCGTGACCATCGGCTACGACCAGCGGGCCATCTGCGAGGACCTCAGTGTGGAGGTGCCCGACGGGCGATTCACGGTCATCGTCGGTCCGAACGCCTGCGGGAAGTCGACGCTGCTGCGGGCGCTGTCCCGGCTGCTGCGCCCGAGGCGCGGGCGGGTCGTGCTGGACGGCCGGGATATTCACGGCTATCCGGCCAAGGAGGTCGCCCGGCGACTGGGTCTGCTCGCCCAGTCGTCGACCGCACCCGAGGGAATCTCGGTGGCCGACCTGGTCGCCCGCGGACGTTTCCCGCACCAGAAGCTGATCCGGCAGTGGTCGGCCCACGACGAGGCCGCGGTACTCGAGGCGATGGAGGCCACCGGGGTCACCGACCTGTCCGGTCGGCTGGTCGACACTTTGTCCGGCGGGCAGCGCCAACGAGTGTGGCTGGCGATGGTCCTGGCACAGCAGACCTCGATCATGCTTCTCGACGAGCCGACGACCTTCTTGGACATCGCCCACCAGGTCGAGGTGCTGGAGCTGTGCGTACGGCTCAACCGGGAGCAGCGCGCCACGATGGTGGCGGTGCTGCACGACCTCAACCACGCCTGCCGCTACGCCGATCACCTCATCGCGATGAAGGCCGGGCGGATCGTGGCGCAGGGCGACCCCCGGGAGATCGTCACCGCGGAGCTGGTCGAGGAGGTCTTCGGGCTGCGCTGCCGCATCATCGACGACCCCGAGACGCACACCCCGCTGATCATCCCCCGGTCCGGAATCGTGACCGCACCCCGGACCGCGACCACGATCCATGGTTAGGTTAGGCTAACCTCTGCACATCTCGCGCATCACTTACATCGTGCAGATCGCGCCTGTTCCGGGGCGCCCAGCGGCCATTTGAGGAGACCCCGTGTCCGACAACCCCTTCGACGACGACAGCGGCAGCTTCTACGTGCTGGTCAACGACGAGGAGCAGTACTCGCTGTGGCCGACCTTCAAGGAAGTCCCGCGGGGCTGGGCGATAGCCCTCGGCCAGGGACCGGGAGCCCCGCGCCAGGAGTGCCTGGACTACATCGACCGCACCTGGACGGACCTGCGTCCCCGGAGCCTGCGCGAGCGGATGACCGCCGACGCCGACTCCGTCGCGCACTGACCGTGGCCGGGCCCACGACACCACCGGCCACCGGCGGGCGCGTCCTGCGCCGGACGACGACCCGCAACGCCCGGCGGCTGACCGCCGGAACCGTACTGATCAGCCTGCACCAGGTGTGCGAGGCGCTCGTTCCGGTGCTCATCGGCGTGATCGTGGACCGCGCGATCGGGCCGGGTGACGGGACGTCACTCCTGTGGTGGCTCGCCGGGCTGGCCGGGCTGTTCACGGTGCTGACGATCGTCTACCGGTACGGGGCACGCACTCTCATGCGGGCCCTTGCCGAAGAGACGCACCTGCTGAGGCTGGAGGTCGCCGGCCGCATCATGGATCCGCGCGGCATCGAGACCGAACTGCGCGCCGGTGACCTGCTGACGATCTCCTCCAGCGACGCCGAGAAGGCGTCGTACATCATCGACTACATACCCCGGGCGACCGGCGCGGTGGTGGCCACGGCGGTCTGCTCGGTGACCCTGCTGTTCATCGACGTCCCGCTCGGCATCGCCGTGCTGGTCGCGACACCGCTGGCGCTGCTGGCACTGCACCTGGCGACCCCGCGCATCACCCGCCGGGTCGCCGAGCAACAGGAGATGATGGGCACCGCCGCGTCCTTGGCGACCGACCTGGTCAGCGGGGTCCGGCCGCTGCAGGGCATCGGCGCCGAAGCCGCCGCGTCCCGGCGCTATGCGGAGGTCAGCCAGAAATCCCTGGCCGCCGCCCTGCGGGCAGCGCGCACCCAGGGCGTCTACAACGCGGTCTCGAACGCGAGCGGTTCGCTGCTCGCCTGCGGAATCGCCGTCGCTGCGGGCTGGTTCGCGCTGCGCGGGCGGATAACCATCGGCGAGTTCCTGACCATCATCGGGGTGGCGCAGTTCCTGATGGCACCGGTCGGCCTGCTCGCCGTCATCCCCGGCTGGATCGCCGAGGCCCGCGCGTCGGCAGACCGTATCGCGCGGGTGGTCTCCGCCCCCGTGCTGCACACCGACGACGGCGCCCCTGCCGGCCCGGCCGTCGCCGCCTCGCCCGGACTCGCGGTGCGCGGACTGCGCTACGGCACCCTCGACACGATCGATCTGGACGCCCGGCCCGGTGAGTTCGTCGGGATCGTGGCCCACCGCGGCACCGACGCCGACGCCCTCGTCCGGGTCCTGTCCGGGCGGGTGGTGCCGCACGAGTACGACGGCCAGGTGCTCCTCGGTGGGGAGCCGCTCGGCGGGATCAGCCTGGCCGACGCCCGGCGCACGATGCTGGTGGAACCGCACCGCACCGACCTGTTCGAGGGGACGCTCGCCGCCAACCTGACGGCGGGGGCGGACGGCGACGCCGACCCGGCGGCGGTGTCCGGCGCACTGGCCGCCGCCGCGGCCGGCGATGTGGTCTCGGCCCACCCCGAGGGCCTGGCGTACGAGGTGGTGGAGCGCGGGTCCGGTCTGTCCGGCGGACAGCGTCAACGGGTCGCCCTGGCAAGGGCGTTGCTGGCCCGCCCGCCGATCCTGGTGTTGCACGACCCGACGACCGCGGTGGACACCGTCACCGAACAGGCCATCGCCCAGGGCGTACGCGACCTGCGCCATCTCGCGGGGACGGCGGCGTTCACCACCGTGCTGGTGACCAACAGCCCGGCGATGCTGGCGGCCACCGACCGTGTCGTCGTCCTCGACGGCGGCCGGGTGGTCACCGAAGGGATCCACGCCGAACTCGGTGCCACCGATGACGACTACCGACGGGCGGTGCTCCGATGAGCCAACAGAGCGAACAGAGCCATCAGAGCGAGCAGAGCGAACAGCCGGACGAACACCTGCTGCCGATCGCGAACTGCCGTACCACCTGGCGCTGGCTGGGCGGCCGGCTCCGTGAACGCCCCGCCGCCCTCGCCCTCACCCTGCTGGTGGGGCTGCTGGGCGCGGCTGCGGCCGTCGTCCCGGCGTACGCGCTCGGCATCCTCGTCGACCGGGTGCGCGACGGGGCAGGCTCGTCGGCGATCCTAGGGATCGCGGTCACGATCGCCGCGGCGGCGCTCGTCGGTGGCGCCGCCACCGGCCTGACCTCGTATCTGGTGGCCCGACTCGGCGGACAGATCCTGGCCATGCTGCGTGAGCGCACCGTGTCCAGGGCTCTGACCCTGCCGGTCACCACCCTCGAACGGGCCGGCCGGGGCGACCTGCTGTCGCGGGTCAGCGCCGATGTCGCCGAGGTGAGCAACGCGCTCGTCGAACGGATCCCCGTCGTCATCTCCTCGACGTTGCTCGGCACCCTCACGCTGGCCGCCATGTCGAGCCTGGACTGGCGGCTCGGGCTGGCCGGCGCCGTGGCCGTACCCCTCTACGTGCTGGCGCTGCGCTGGTATCTGCCCCTGGCCATGCCCCGGTACGCCAAGCAGCGCAAGACCGTCGCGCGGTCGTCGCAGCGCCTGGTGGAGAGCATGCAGGGCCGGCGTACGGTGCACGCCTATGGGTTGCAGGATCGCCATCTGGAGAACATCGACATGGCGTCCCGGAGTTCACGGGATGTGTCGGTCTGGGTGTTCGACCTGTTCACCCGCTTCGTGGGCCGGGTCAACCGCGCCGAGTTCGGTGGTCTGTCCGTCATTCTCGTCACCGGGTTCCTGCTGGTCCGCGAGGGCACCGTGACGGTCGGTCAGGCCGCGGCCGCAGCGGTGCTGTTCCACCGGCTGTTCGAACCGATCGGCATGCTGCTCTTCGTCTTCGACGAGGTACTGGCCGCGGGGGCGAGCCTCGCCCGGCTGGTGGGTGTGGTCAAGATGCCCCCGGAGCAGGAGCGGGAGCAGGAACAGGAACAGGGACCGGGGCAAGTGTCCGGGGCCCCCGGACAGGTTCCCGCGGACGCCTCGCTCGACCTGACCGATGTGCACTTCGCCTACGCCGGCGGGGCCGATGTACTGCGGGGGATCAGCATGCGGGTACCCGCAGGGTCCCGGGTGGCGTTGGTCGGCTCGACCGGCGCGGGCAAGTCCACGCTGGCCGCCATCGTCGCCGGATCGCTGCGTCCGCGGCGCGGCACCGTGCAGTTGGGCGGAGTGTCGCCCGCCGCGCTCGGAACCGACGGGTTCCGCGGCCGGGTCGCCCTGATCACCCAGGAGATCCATGTCTTCGCCGGACCGCTCATCGAGGACCTGAGGCTGGCCAGCCCCGGCGCCACAGTTCAGCGGGCCACGGAGGCGCTGACCACGGTGGGCGCTCTGGAGTGGGCCGAGGCGCTGCCCGAGGGACTGGACACCGTGGTCGGCGAGGGCGGGCACGAGCTGACCGCCGCCCAGGCCCAGCAACTCGCACTGGCCCGGCTCGTACTGGCCGACCCGGCGGTGGCGGTGCTCGACGAGGCCACGGCCGAGGCGGGCAGCCTCGGCGCCCGGTTGCTCGAGGAGTCCGCCGCCGCGGCGACGCGCGGGCGGACCACGCTGATAGTGGCGCACCGTCTGACCCAGGCGGCGTCGGCCGACCGGGTCGTCGTGCTCGAACACGGCCGCATCGTCGAAGAGGGGTCGCACGAGACGCTGGTCGGGGCCGGAGGCCGTTATGCCCAGTTGTGGTCGGCATGGGAGTCCCGGACCCCGACTTCCCCTGATAATAAGGTTAGGCTAGCCTAAGTATTCGGCTGACCCTCACCTGATAGGCGGAACAAGAGAACATGACGGCGCCCACCACCATCACCACCGTCGCGGACCTGTTCATCGCCCAGGTGAGCCGCACACCGGAAGCCGTCGCCCTGGTGGCCGGGGACGTGCGCCTGACCTACCGGGAGCTCGGAGACCGCGTCCACCAGCTCGCGCACCGGCTGGGGGAGTTGGGCCTGCGGTCCGAGGAGGTCGTGGCGATCTCGACGCCGCGTTCGCCGGAGATGGTGGTCGGTGTGCTGGCGGTGATGGTCGCGGGCGGCGCCTTCGTCCCGGTCGATCCGGCCTGGCCGCAGGAGCGCCGCCGTCAGGTCCGCGCCGACGCGCAGGCCCGGTTGGTCATCGCCGCCCCCGGCGGGGAGTTGGACATCGAGGCGAACGCCCTGGTCGAGGTGGACCTCGGGGACTGGAGCCACGGCCACCACAGCACCGACGCGCCGCATCCGCCGATCCAGGGCCCCCAGCTCGCATACGTGATCTTCACCTCCGGTTCTACCGGGAAGCCGAAGGGCGCGATGATCCGCCATGAGGCGATCTGCGAACGGCTGTTGTGGCAGGTGGAGCACATCCTGGGCTTCGGCCCCGGTGACGCCTCTCTCTTCAAGGCGCCGCTGTCGTTCGACATCTCCGTCAACGAGATCCTGCTGCCGCTGGTCTGCGGCGGCTACGTCGTCGTGGCCGAGCCCGGCGGCGAACGCGACCCGCAGTACCTGCTCGACCTGATCGCCCGCGAGGGGGTCACCTTCGTCTACCTCGTCTCGTCCATGCTCGACGTTCTGCTGGAGATGGCACGCGGCACCTCGCTGCTCTCCGGCCTCAAGCACGTGTGGTGCGGCGGCGAGGTCCTCACTCCGGAACTGTTCGAACGGTTCCGCAGCCGGCTGGGCACTACGCTGTACCACGGGTACGGTCCGGCCGAGGCGACCATCGGTGTCTCGCACGTGATCTACCGGGACACCGCCGAGCGGATCGCCACCTCGATCGGCAGGCCCAACCCGCACACCCGCCTGTATGTCCTGGACGAGCAGTTGGAACAGCTGCCCGCCGGGGAGACCGGCGAACTGTACGCGGCCGGGTTCCTGCTCGGCCGCGGCTATGTGAACGCGCCGTCGCTGACCGGGTCGCGGTTCGTCGCAGACCCGTTCGAGGGCGACGGCAGCCGGATGTACCGCACCGGCGACCTGGCCCGCTGGAACACCGACGGCACCCTGGAGTTCGTCGGCCGGGCCGACAACCAGGTGAAGATCCGCGGCATGCGTCTGGAACTGGAGGAGGTCGAGGCCGCCCTCGCCGCGCACCCGTCCGTCCGGCAGGCCGCCGTCGTCGTCTTCACCAACGCCGCCGGGGCCAAGCAACTGGCGGGCTACGTCACCGTCGACGAACCCCTTGAGGCCGACGGCGGCAGCGCTGACGACAGGCTGCGCGTGTGGTGCGCCGGGCGGCTCCCCGAGTACATGGTGCCCGGCGTCCTGACCGTACTGGACAGGCTCCCGGTGACGGCCAACGGCAAGGTGGACCGGCAGGCTCTCCCAGCGCCCGCGGTGACCACCGCGCCCCGGACCAGGCCCGCGCGCACCCCCCTGGAAAGCACGCTCTGCTCCATCTTCGCCTCGGTTCTCGGCCTCGACCGGGTCGACGCGGAAGACGACTTCTTCGCCCTCGGCGGTGACAGCATCATCGCCATCTCCGCGGTGCGCCAGGCCCAGCGCGCCGGGCTCGTGCTGCGTGCCCGCGACCTCTTCACCGGGCGTACCCCGGCAGCGCTCGCCATGGTGGTGCGCCCCCTGGACACCGCCGCCGCGCCCACGGTGGCCGCCACCGGTCCAGTGCCGTCCACCCCGATCATCTGCTGGCTGCAGGAGGCCGGTCCGAGCCTGGACGGTTTCTTCCAGTCCATGACCGTGCGCACACCCGCCGCGCTCACCACCGGGCGGCTCGACGAGATCGTCACCGCGGTGCTGGACGTGCACGACGTGCTGCGCGCCCGCACCGAGGGCACCTCGCCTTGGACGCTGACCATCGCCCCAGCCGGGGCGCGGCCGGCCGCCGACGTGATCACCAGGGTGGACGCGGCCGGCCTGGACCAGGCGGCGTTGGCCTCGGCCGTCGAAGACGCCACCACCGCGGCCGCCGCCCGGCTCGACACCGCGGCCGGCCGGATGATCGAGCTGGTCTGGCTGGACGCGGGCCCGGACCGCCAGGGCCGTCTCGTCCTGGTGATCCACCATGTGGTCGTCGACGGCGTATCGCTGCGGGTGCTCCTCGAGGACCTGGCAGCGGCCTGGGACGCCGCGGTAGCGGGCCACGACGTGGCACTCCCGCCCGCCCCCACCTCGCTGCGGAAGTGGGCGACCCAGCTGACCGAGGCGACCCGGACGGGCGTCTTCGCCGCCGACGAGGACCACTGGCACCGTGTCGCCGCTGCGGCCGATCCGCTGCTGGGCGTACGCCCCCTCGACCCGCAGTGCGACGTGGTCGCGAACGAGGAGTCGCTGACCGTCGAGCTGTCCGCCGCAGTGACGGCCAGGCTGCTCGGCCCGGTCCCCGCCGCGATCCATGGCGGCGTCAACGACGCCCTGGTCGCCGCGGCGGCGCTCGCGCTGGGTCACTGGCGGGCGGCGGACTCCGCCGTACTCCTGGAGCTGGAGGGCCACGGCCGCGAGGAGGATGCCCCTGGGGACGCCGACCTGTCGCGCACCTTCGGCTGGTTCACCACGCTCTTCCCCGCCGTCCTCGACCCCGGATCCGCCCCCTGGGAACGGCTGCTGGCCGGCGGCGCGGAGCTCGGCGCGGCGGTGAAGGCCGTCAAGGAACAACTCCGCGAGGTGCCCCGGCGAGGGCTCAGCTACGGCGCGCTGCGCTACCTGGGCATTGCGCCCCGACCTGATCTGGCCGTGTCGCCCCAGGTGCTCTTCCACTACCTGGGCCGGTTCGAGGCCGACACCGACCGGCCGTGGACGGCCGTCGGCGGCAAGGAGGTCGTCGTCGAACGGCGCGACCCGAAGATGCCCCTGCCGCGGGCGCTCGAGATCAACGCGGTGGCGGTGGAGACGGCAGGCGGACCGGTACTGCAGACCCGGTTCAGCTGGCCGAACGGGATCCTGGACGCCGCCGAGGTGGGGCGGCTGGCCCAGCTGTGGACCGAACTGCTCGATGCCGTGGCGGGCAGCGACGCCGTCACCGGGCACACCCCGTCGGACTTTCCGCTGCTGGCCCTGGACGCCGCCGACGTCACCGCGCTCGAGGCCGCGGCGGGACCGGACGGCCTGCGCGAGGTGCTGCCGCTCAGCCCGCTGCAGACCGGCCTTTACTTCCACGCCACGTTCGCCCGCGACTCCGATCCGTATGTCGTCCAGCAGATCATCGAACTGGACGGGCCGCTCGACGCCGACCGGCTCAGGCTGGCCGCCGAACGCGTCCTCGACCGGCACCCGCACCTGGGTTCGGCGTTCCGGACGATCGGCGACGGCGAGGTGGTGGCCGTGACCGCCGGACGCACCAGGGTGCCGTGGCGCTTCGACGACCTCGGCTCCGACAACGTCGAGGAACGTCTCGACGAACTGGCCCGCGCGCAGCGTGAGGTGCCGTTCGACCTGACGGAACCGCCCGCGATGCGCTACGCGCTGGTGCGGCTCGGCCCGGACCGGCACATACTGATCCACACCGTGCACCACATCCTCGCCGACGGCTGGTCGGTGCCGCTGATGCTGCGCGAACTCCTCGGGCTGCACGCCGGAACCGAACTTCCCGCACCGGTCCCCTACGCGGACTTCCTGCGGACGCTCGCCGGAACCGGTACGGAGGACGCGGTCGAGGCCTGGGCCCGCTCCCTCGACGGTGTCACCGCGCCGACCCGGCTGGCCGGGACGCTCGCCGCGCCGCCGCAGCCGGGCACGGGCTTCGGCCGGGTCGGCGGCGAACTGCCCGCGGAGCTGAGCCGACGGCTGCGCGAGTACGCCGCCGGCCACGGGCTCACGCTCAGCGCGGTGCTCACCGGGGCGTGGGGCATCCTGCTCGGACGGCTCACCGGCTCCGCCGATGTCACCTTCGGACTGACCGTCTCGGGGCGCGGCGGCGACCTGCCGGGCCTGGACCGGATCATCGGCCTGCTGATCAACACGGTGCCGATCCGGGTGCGTTGCGCCCCCACCGAACGTGTCACGGACGTGCTGCGGCAGTTCGCCGACGTCCAGTCGGGGCTGCTGGAGTACGAGCAGGTGCCGCTGGCCGAGCTGCAACGGCGTATCGGCGTGCCCGAACTCTTCGACACCCTCGTGGTCATCGAGAACTACCCGGCGCCCGACACCTCGGTGGGCGGGCTCACCGTGACCGCGCTGCGCACCGTGGAGGCCCCGCACTACCCGGTGACGCTGATGGCCAAGCCCGGCGAGCGGACCGAGGTCGTACTGACCCACGACCGGACGCTGATCGGCGCGCAGGCCGCAGCGGACCTGCTGGCCAGGTACGAGACCGTGCTCGCCGCGATCACCGAAGCCCCCGACCGGGCCTGTGGCGCACTCGAAACGGTCACCGGCGGGCAGCGGGACCTGGTCCTCGCGGCGGGCACCGGCGCGTTCCGGACGACCGTCGCGAGCGTGCCGGCGATGTTCGCCGACCGTGTCGCCGAGCACCCCACCCGTACGGCGGTGAGCTGCGGCGACTCCTTCCTGACCTACGGCGAGCTGGACGCCCGCGTGGACCGGGTGGCCCGCGCGCTGGTGGCCACCGGGGTACGGCGCGGCGACATCGTCGCGGTGTCGACCACACGCTCCACGGACCTGGCGGTGGCCCTGCTCGCGGTCATCCGCAGCGGCGCGGCCTATCTGCCGGTCGATCCCGGTTATCCGGCGTCCCGCGTCGAGTTCATGCTGGCCGACGCGCGGCCGGTCGCCGTCCTCACCGACGACGCCACCGCCCGTTCGCTGCCCCCGCACAGCCTGCCGACGCTCACCGTCCGGGCCGCCGCCGCAACCATCGCCACCACTGTTGAACTGCCCGTTCCTGACGGTTCCGAAGCGGTGTCCGTCGTCTACACCTCCGGCTCCACCGGGCGGCCCAACGCCGTCGTCGGTACCCACGACGGGCTGGCCGGCCGGCTGGCCTGGGCACGGGAGCAGTGGTCGAACACCGGCCGTGACGTCCGGGTGGCCAAGAGTTCGCTGAGTTTCATCGACGGCACCACCGAACTGCTCGGCGGGCTGGTCGCCGGAGCCACCACGGTCATCGCCGACGACACCGTCGCCGCCGACGGCGCGGCGCTGGCCCGCCTCGTCGACCGGTGCGGCGCCACCCAACTGCTGGCCGTGCCGAGCCTGGCCTCGGCGCTGGCCGAGACCGCGCCGCAGCACCTGGCCGGGATCGGCCGCTGGATCCTCAGCGGCGAGGCCCTGGACGAGGTCTGCCTGCGGGCTCTGGCGCAGGCATCGCCCGACGCGGTGGTCGTCAACTCCTACGGTTCCGCCGAGGTCGCCGGGGACGTGCTGACCACCGAGGTGTCGCTGGACCGTCCGGTGGCCCTGGGCGCACCGGTGCCCGGCGTCCGCGTATACCTGCTCGACTCCGCGCTCGGCCTGGCCACTCCCGGCACGGTCGGCGAGATCTATGTCGGCGGCGCCCAGTTGGCCCGGGGCTACCTGGGCCAGGGCGCCGCCACCGCGGCCCGCTTCGTGGCCGATCCCTTCGGCTCGGGTGCCCGGCTCTACCGGACCGGCGACCTGGGGCGCTGGACGGTGGACGGAAAGGTGGAGTTCCTGGGCCGCGCCGACGACCAGGTGAAGATCAACGGCCACCGGGTCGAACCGGCCGAGGTCGAGGCCGCGTTGCGTCGCAGGTCCGGCGTGGCCGAGGCGGTCGCGGCCGTACGGCCCACCGCGGCGGGCGTTCCCACCCTGCACGGTTACGTGGTCGCCGTCGACGGCGAGCGGATCGAGGCGGGCGCGGTGCTGGCCGCGCTGCGCACCGAACTCCCGCCCTACCTGGTCCCGGCGACGGTGACCGTCCTCGACGAGTTGCCACTGCTGCCCAACGGCAAGCGCGACCGCGCCGCGCTGCCCGACCCCGCGCGGGCCCCCCGGCGCGCCGTCAGGACCGCGCCGCTCACCGCCCGGGCGGCGCTGCTGCGCGACCGGTTCGCCGAACTCCTCGGCATCGCCGAGTTCGACGTCGAGGACGACTTCTTCGCCCTGGGCGGCGACAGCATCACCGCGATCCGGGCGGTGAACCGGCTGTCCCGCGAGGGTGTCGACCTGACCACCGAGGAGCTGTTCCGGCTCCGCACCCCGGCCGCGATCGACGCCCGGCTGGGTGCCGCGCAGGATGTGGGCCCGGTGGTGCCGACGACCGTACGGCCTGCCGCGCTGACGCCCGACCAACTGGGCACCGTAACGCTCGACCAGGAGGAGATCGACCGGATCTGTGCCGCGGGACCGGTGCCCGTCGAAGACATCTGGGCGCTGTCCCCGCTGCAGGCCGGTGTCTACTACCAGGCGGTCTACTCCGACGGGGTCACCACCTACATCGCCCAGAACTCCTTCGACCTCGACCGCAGGATCGACGTCCCGGCGATGACCACGGCGTTCGAGGCGCTGCTCCAGCGGCATCCGACGCTCCGGGTCTCGTTCGCCGAGGTGTCGTCCGGCGTCGTGCAGGTCATCGGCTCCCGGGTGCCCGCGGAGGTGACCGTGGCCGACCTGTCGGCGGGCACGCTCGCAGGCCGGCAGGCCGAGCTGGACGAACTGATGCGGGCCGACCGGGAGTTGCCGTTCGACCTGGGCCGCCCGCCGCTCATGCGGCTGACGGTGGTGCGGCTGCCCGATGGGTGCGACCGGCTGCTGCTGACCTCTCACTTCCTGCTGTGGGACGGCTGGTCCCGCGAGCTGGTGCTGCGTGAGCTGTTCGCCCTGTACGGCTCCGGGGGCGCCCGTGGCGCGCTGGAGCCGCCGCGCTCGACGTTCCCCGACTATCTGGCGTGGGTCGCCGACCGCGACCGTACGGCCGCGGCCGACGCCTGGACGCGTGCGCTGTCCGGGCTGGCGGAGCCCACCATCCTGGTGCCGCAGGCGGCGGGACTCGAACCGATCCCGTCCGAGCGGGTCTTCGCGGTGCTGCCCGCCGAGCTGACCGCCCGGCTGGACGAGCACGCCCGCCGCGGCGGCGTCACCCTCAACTCGCTGCTCACCGCCGCGCTGGGCGTCCTGATCGGCTATGAGACCGGACGTACCGACGTCGTACTCGGCACCACCGTGACAGGACGGCCCACCGCGCTGCCCGGTATCGAGGACGTCATCGGCCTCTTCCTGAACACCGTCCCGGCCCGGATCACGCCGACGCCGTCGCAGACCGTCCTCGACCTGGCAGGCAGGGTCCAGGAGGACCGGCTGGAGCTGGCACCGCACGAGTACCTCGGGCTCGGCGACATCCAGCGCGCGGCCGGCCGCGACCAGCTCTTCGACTCCCTGTTCGTGCTGCAGAACTTCCTCGGCGACGCCACTTTCACCGAGCTGGAGCGGGAGCAGGGCATCACCGGGGTCGAGTACATCGACACCACGCACTACCCGTACACCTGGGTACTCACCCCCGGCGCCAACCTGCGGATCAAGCTGGAGTACCGGCCCGATGTGATCGCCGAGGCCGACGCGGACCGGCTGGTGCGCCGGCTGGTCCAGGTGCTCCGGCAGTTCGGCGACGGGCTGTCCACGCCGCTCGCCGCGCTGGACCTGTCGCTCGACGAGGAGCGGACCGCGCGGTTCGGGCAATGGGCGGCCGTCGCACAGCCGATCGGCGAGGAGAGCATCGCCGACCTGCTCGCCCAGCGCGCCACCGCCTGCCCGGACGAGACCGCCCTGGTCTTCGGGCCCACCCGGCTGACGTACGCCGAACTCGACGCCCAGGTCAACCGCTGCGCGCGGCTGCTGCTTTCGCGGGGCGCGGGACCCGGCGAGATCGTCGCGCTGGGCCTGCCGCGTTCCACCGACACCGTCGTGGCGCTGTTCGCGGTGCTGCGCACCGGCGCCGCCTACCTCCCGCTGGACCTCGACCACCCGGTGGACCGGCACGCCACCATGCTGGACGACGCCGCGCCGCGGCTGCTGCTGGCGTCCACCTCCGGCGTCGCACTCGCCGATCACCAGCGCGGGCTCGGCGGCGGCTGCCTGCTGCTCGACGACCCGGCGCTCCGCGCCGAACTGGACGGCCTGTCCGGCGCGCCCCTTGCCGACGTCGAACTGGGCGCCTTCGCACCGGGCGTCCCGGGCCGACTGGAGCACCCGGCCTATGTCATCTACACCTCGGGCTCGACCGGCCGCCCGAAGGGCGTTGTCACCCCGTACCGGGGCCTGACCAACATGCAGATCAACCACCGGGCCGAGATCTTCGAACCGGCGGTGGCCCGCGCCGCCGGGCAGGGCCGGTCGCGGCTGCGCATCGCGCACACCGTGTCGTTCGCCTTCGACATGTCCTGGGAGGAGTTGCTGTGGCTGGTCGAGGGCCACGAGGTGCACGTCTGTGACGAGGAGCTGCGCCGCGACGCCACCGCCCTGGTCGGCTACTGCCGTGACAACGGCATCGACGTGATCAATGTGACGCCGACCTACGCCCACCACCTCTTCGAGGAAGGCCTGCTCGACCCCGCAGGACATCCGCCGTGCCTGGTGCTGCTCGGCGGCGAGGCGGTCAGCGATGCCGTCTGGTCGCGGCTGAGCGAGCCCGGCGGAGCCGTCGGCTACAACCTCTACGGGCCGACCGAGTACACCATCAACACGCTCGGTGCGGGCACCCCCGACAGCGCGACTCCGACGGTGGGACGCCCCATCCTCAACACCCGCGCGCACATCCTCGACCCCTGGCTGCGGCCGGTCCCCGACGGCGTCGTGGGCGAGCTGTACATCGCGGGTGCCGGGCTGGCCCAGGGTTATCTGCACGCGACCGGGCTGACCGCGTCCCGGTTCACGGCCGACCCGTTCACGCCGGGCGGGCGCATGTACCGTACCGGCGACCTGGTGCGCCGCCGTAGGGACGGCAACATCGACTACCTGGGGCGGGCCGACGACCAGCTCAAGATCCGGGGCTACCGGGTCGAACCGGGCGAGATCGAGTCGGCGCTGACCGCACTTCCGCAGGTCCGGCAGGCGGCGGTCGTCGCCCGCACCGAGTCGACGGTGACCGGCCTGAAGCGGCTGATCGCGTATGTCATCCCGGCCGATCCGCAGGCCGACACCGGGCAGCTGATCTCCGGGCTGCGCGAGGCGCTGGCCGAGCGGCTCCCGGACTACATGGTCCCCGCGCTGTACGGCGTCGTCGGTGGACTCTCGCTGACCGTCAACGGCAAGCTGGACGTCGCCGCGCTGCCCGAGCCCGTCACGGCCGGCGGCGGCAGCCACCGCGCGCCCCGTGACGAGCGCGAACGCATACTGGCCGGGATCTTCGCGGACGTACTGGCGCTGCCGGCGATCGGCATCGATGACGACTTCTTCGCCCTGGGCGGCGACAGCATCTCCTCCATCGCGGTATCGGGCCGGGCCCGCAAGGGCGGGCTGCATCTGACGCCGCGTGACATCTTCCGCCGCCGCAACGTGCAGGCGCTGGCCGCCGCGCTGCCGCAGGACCTCCGGCCGGTGAGCGCTGTCCGGGACATCGGGGTGGGGCCGGTCGCGCCGACCCCGATGCTCGCCGAGACGGTCGCGGCGGAGACCCCGCTGAGCCACTTCTACCAGTCGATGCTGCTGCGCACCCCGGCCGGTCTGGACGCCGCGGGCCTGGTTCGGGTGCTGCGGGCGCTGCTCGACCGGCACGATCTGCTGCGGGCGCGGACCGAACACGGCGGCGGCAGCTGGTCGTTGGTTGTCCCGCCGGAACCGGTGGACGCAGCGGCTCTGCTGTCGGTGGCCGACACGGACGGCCCCGGTGACGACGTGGACGACGCCGCTGCAGCCGCCGCGGCCCGGCTGCGGCCCGACGACGGTGTCATGGTGCAGGCCGTCTGGTACCCCGCCGCCGATCCGGCAGGGCAGGGGCGGCTGCTGCTGGTCGTCCACCACCTCGTCGTGGACGGTGTCTCGTGGAGGATCATCGGTGACGACCTGGCCCGGGCCTGGACCGAGGTACGCGCGGGGCGTGAACCCGTCCTGGACGAGGTGCCGACCTCGTTCCGTACCTGGTCGCAGCTGGTCTCGGACGCCGCGGCGCAGGGCGTCTTCGCAGCGGAGGCCGGGCACTGGCAGGAGGTCCTCGCTGTGTCCGACCCGGTACTCGGCAGCCGCCCGGTGGACCCCGTGACCGACACCGCGGCCACCGTGCGGTCGCTGACCGTGTCGCTCCCCGCCGACGTCAGTACGGCCCTGCTGTCGCGGGTGCCCGCCGCGATGCACGGCGGCGTCAACGATGTGCTGCTCACCGGGTTCGCCGCCGCGCTGGGCCGCTGGCGCGGGGCGGGTTCAGCGGTGCTGCTGAGCCTGGAGGGCCACGGCCGGGACGGCGATGTCGTCGAGTCCGAGGCCGATCTGTCCCGTACGGTCGGCTGGTTCACCGCCATCCACCCGGTCGCCGTCGACCCCGGTCCGCTGGACTGGGACGAGGTCGTCGCGGGCGGACCCGCCCTGGCCCGTGCCGCCAAGGCGGTCAAGGAACAGCTGCGTGCGGTGCCCCGCCGCGGCCTGGGCTACGGCGTACTCCGCTATCTCACGGACCGGGCGGCCACCTCCTGGCCCGCGCCGCCGCAGATTCTCTTCAACTACCTGGGCCGGTTCGGCGCGGGTACCGACGCGGACTGGTCGGCGGCCGGGCCGCTGCGCGAAGGCGTCGCCCCGACCAACCCTGCGATGACCCTCGAGGTGAACGCCCTGGCGGAGGACGGGCCAGACGGGACCGTGCTCAGTGCCACGCTGTCCTGGCCGTCGGGCGTGTTCGACCGGACGGACCTGGCGGAGCTGGCCGACCTGTGGACGGCCGCTCTGACCGGCCTCACCCGCTGCGACCTGGCCGGGCACACCCCGTCGGACTTCCCGCTGGTCGAGCTGGCCCAGGACGACGTGGACCGGCTGGCCCCGGACGTCCGGGACGTCCTGCCGCTGCTGCCGCTGCAGGAAGGCATGTACTTCCACGCCAGGATCGCCGACGCCGACGACGGCGCGGACACCTATCTGGTGCAGCAGATCGCCGAGCTGACCGGGCCGGTCGACCCGGCGGCGCTGCGGCAGGCGGTCACCGCGACGGTGCACCGCCATGACGCGCTGCGCGCCTGTTTCGCCGAGACCGGTGACGGCCGGGTCGTCCAGGTCCTCGCCGGGACCGTCGAGGTGCCCTGGCGCGAGCTGGACCTCGGCGGACTCGACCGGGACACCGCGCTGGACCGGCTTGCCGAGTTCACCGCCGCCGAGCTGGCCGAACCCTTCGACCTCGAACGGCCGCCGCTGCTGCGCTACGCGCTCGTATCGCTGAGCGCGGACGAGCACCGGCTGGTCGAGACGATGCACCACATCCTCGCCGACGGCTGGTCCTACCCGCTGGTCTTCGGCGACATGATCGACTCCTACCGCGGCGGCCTCGCCGGCGGCGGGTTCGAGCTGCCCGCACCCGCGGTGACCTTCCGCGACCACGTCGAGGCGGTGGCGGGCCGCGACCGGGCCGCCACCCGCGAGGTGTGGCGGGCGGCGCTGTCCGGGGTCGGGGACACGACCCGGCTGATCGACGTCGAACCGGGACAGCGGGTGTCGCACCACGAGAACGTGGTGCGGCGGCTGTCGCCCGGGTCCACCTCCGCACTGGCGACCGCCGCCCGCGACCTGGGCGTGACACTGTCGACGGCGGTGCACGCCGCCTGGGGCCTGCTGCTCGGGCAGCTGCTCGGCCGCGAGAACGTCGTGTTCGGCTCGACCGTGTCGGGCCGGGGTGGAGAGCTGCCCGGCGTCGAGACCATCGTGGGCCTGCTCATCAACACCGTCCCGGTGCCGATGTCCTGGCACCCGGGGCAGTCGCTGGGCGAGGTCCTGACCGCGCTGCAGGAGCAGCAGACCGACCTGCTCGACGCGCAGCACATCGGCCTGGGCGAGCTGGCCAGGATGGCCGGGGTCCGGGAGTTCTTCGACACCATGGTGGTGGTCGAGAACTTCCCGTCGATACCCGGCGGCGACACCCCCGGCACCCTCCAGGTCCGCGGTTTCACCGGCACCGACTCGCCGCACTACCCGGTGTCGCTGGTCGCGTTCCCCGGGGAGCAGTTGGCGCTGGAGCTCAAGTACGACGTGGAACTGGTCGGCCACGAACAGGCGGCAGCCCTCCTGGAGCGGGTCGAACTGTTGCTGGCCGCCTTCACCGCCGACCCGGCACGGCCGGTGTCCGCACTGGACCTGCTCACCCAACGGGAGCGGGCCGTGGTCCAGGCCGTCCCGGCCGCCGACCCGGAACGGGTCGACGACACCGCCACGCTGGCACGGGCCTACGAGGACGCGCCATCACGTCCCGGGGCGACCGCCGTCGCCTTCGGTGAGGACCGGCTCAGCTACGCCGAGTTGGACGAGCGCGCCAACCGGCTGGCCCGCGAGCTGATCGCCCGGGGCATCGCACCTGGGTCGCGGGTGGCCGTGGCGCTGCCCCGCTCCACCGGCCTGATCGTCGCGCTGCTCGCCGTCGTCAAGGCGGGCGGCTGCTACGTACCGCTGGACACCGACGCTCCGCCGAGCAGGCTCGGCTACATCCTGGACGACTCCGCGCCGCTGTGCGTGCTGACCGACCGCGCCACCTCGCCCGCCTTCTCCGGCAGCTCCGCGCCGGTACTGGCCCTGGACGAACCGGAGTTCGCCGCGTCGGTATCGCGGCGGCGCACGGACCCGCCGACCGACGCCGACCGGGCCGCGCCGCTGCTGGCCGACCACGCCGCGTACGTCATCTACACCTCGGGCTCGACCGGCCGCCCCAAGGGAGTGGTGGTCCCGCACCGCAGCGTGCTGTCGCTGTTCGCCGGGTCACGGAAGGTGTTCGACTTCAGTGAGGCCGACGTGTGGACGATGTTCCACTCGTCCGCCTTCGACTTCTCGGTGTGGGAGCTGTGGGGCGCGCTGCTGCACGGCGGCCGGCTGGTAGTCGTCGCGGGCGATGTCGCCCGCGACCCGCAGCGCTTCCACGAGCTGCTGCGGCGCGAGCGGGTGACCGTCCTCAACCAGACCCCGTCGGCCTTCTACCCGCTCACCGAGACCGACCGGACGGCACCCGACGGCCTGGCGCTGCGCTACGTCGTCTTCGGGGGCGAGGCACTGGACCCGCTTCGCCTGACGGACTGGCACCGCCGCCACCCGGGCGGCGCACCGCTCCTGGTGAACATGTACGGCATCACCGAGACCTGCGTGCATGTGTCGTTCCGGCCGCTCGGGCCCGGCGACGCCGCCAGCGTCATCGGCGGGCCGCTGCCGGGGCTGCGCGTGCACGTCCTGGACCACGCGCTGCGGCCGGTACCGCCCGGCGTCGCCGGTGAGATGTACGTCGTCGGCGACCAGCTCGCCGCCGGCTACCTGGACCGGCCGGGCCTGTCCGCGAGCCGGTTCGTGGCCGACCCGTTCTCCGGTACGCCAGGGGGCCGGATGTACCGCAGCGGCGACCTGGCCCGCTGGACGCCCGAAGGCGACCTGGTCTACCTGGGCAGGTCCGACAGGCAGGTGAAGATCCGGGGCTACCGGATCGAGCTGGGCGAGATCGAGTCGGCACTGCTCGCCGTCGAGGGCGTCGCCAATGCGGCGGTGACGGTCCGCGAGGACGAGCCGGGACGACGGCGCCTGGTGGCGTATCTGGTCGCCAGGTCCGGTTCCCAGATGGACGCCGACGAGGTCCGGGCCCGGCTGGGCGAGCAGCTGCCCGGCTATCTGGTCCCGCAGTCCTTCGTGACGCTCGACGCGCTGCCGCTGACCGTCAACGGCAAGCTCGACCGTGACGCACTGCCCGCACCCGCCGCCCGATCCTCGGCCGCTGCGCCGTCGGTGGCCGTCGCGCCCGCCGTCACCGCGCCGTCGGCCGTCGGCGCCCTCCAGGAGCTGTTCGCCGAGGTGCTGCGGCTCGACGAGGTCGGCCCCGGCGAGGACTTCTTCACCCTCGGCGGTGACAGCATCATCGCCATCCAGCTGGTCAACCTGGCGCGCCGCCGGTCGCTGCGGCTGTCGCCGCGCGAGGTGTTCGTACACCGGACCCCGGCGGCTCTCGCCGAGGTGATCGCACCGACCGCGGCGGCCCCGGCCGCCGCAATCGAAGAAGCCCCGTCCGATGGCATCGGCGAGGTCATGCTCATGCCGATCGTGCAGCGACTGGCCGAACTGGGCGGGACGATCAAGCGGCTCAACCAGGCCGAACTGCTCCGCACCCCGCCGTCCCTGACTCTGGATCAGCTGACTGCCATGCTCACCGCCCTGGTCGGCAGGCACGACGCGCTCAGGCTCCGGCTGCACCGCCCGTCGCCGCTGCTCTGGTCGCTGGAGGCCGTCGCGGAGACACCGGCGGACCTGGCGGAGGTGGTGGACGCCACCGGTCTCGACGACGACGCGTTCGCCGAACTGATCGCCGTGACGTCCGACGCCACCGCCGACCGACTGGACCCCGACACCGGGCAGATGCTGCGGGCCGTCCTGTTCGACCGGGGCGAGGAGCAGGGCAGACTGCTACTGGTGGCGCACCACCTGGTGACCGACGGGGTGTCCTGGCACATCCTCGTCGACGACCTGCGCCAGGCCTGGGAACAGCTGGCCGACGGGCGCACTCCGCGCCTCGACCCGGTCGGCACTTCGCTGCGGACCTACGCCCGCACGCTGACCGAGAACGCCGGGCAGGCGAACCGCCTCGGTGAGTTCGGCCATTGGACCGAGGTGCTGGCCCCCGGGGCCGACCTCGATCCCACGGCGCTCACCTTCGGGCTGACCGTGGGCGCCACCCGCGACCACGTACTGCGCCTCCCGGCCGAGGTCACCGCACCGCTGCTCACCTCGGTGCCGGCCGCCGCCGAGGCCGACGTCACCGAGACGCTGGTGGCGACGTTGCACCTGGCGGTGGCCCGGTGGCGTGCCGCCCGTGGCGGCGACGCGTCCGCGCCGCTCCTGCTCGACCTGGAACGGCACGGCCGTGAGCCGGTCGGTGACGACACCGATCTGTCGCGCACCGTCGGCTGGTTCACCGCCATCGCCCCGGTACGTCTGCCGGGCATCACCGGCGACCTGGCTCCGAC
>NZ_JAPVLS010000080.1:0-6176 GCF_027158125.1 Streptomyces sp. H39-C1 | reverse complement strand
CGGGCGACCTGGCTCCGACGCTGCGGGACGTCCGTGACAGTCTGCGGGCGGCGCCCGACGGCGGGCTCGGCTACGGGCTGCTGCGCTACTGCAATCCGCGCACCGCGCCGGTGCTGGCCCGGCTCGGCACCCCCCAGCTCCTCTTCAACTACCTGGGCAGGTTCCCGGTGGGCGCCGAGCACGACTGGGCGAGCGCACCTGAGGCGCTGCGGACGGCCCCCGATCCGGACCTCGGCACGCCGTACCTGGTGGAGATCAACGCGGCCTGCCACGACACCCCGGACGGACCGGAACTGCACGCGGTCCTCACCTTCGCCGATGGCGGGATCCCCGCCGACGAGGTGGCCGCGCTCGCCGACGCCTGGGCGGAAGCGCTGCGCGAGTTCGCCGACACCGGGGGAGACGCGGCAGTACTGCCCGTCCTCGGCGGGCTCGCGCTGAGCCCTGCTGAGGTCACCGCCCTGGCTGATGCGGCCCCGGTGCCCGTGGAGGCGATCTGGCCGCTGTCGCCGCTCCAGGAGGGCCTGTTCTTCCAGGCCCGGCTGGCCGGCGACGCCGACGTGTACGTGGCGCAGAACGCTTTCGACTTCGCCGAACGCCTGGACGCCGACGCCCTGCGCCGGGCCTGCGCCGCCGTGCTGGAGCGGCACGCCGCGATGCGTCTCGGCTTCACCTCCGACCGGGTGGACCGCCCGGTCGCCCTGGTCGGCACGGACCTGACCGGACAGGTCGACGTGGTCGACCTGTCCGGCCTGAACGAGAAGTCCGCGGCGCGGCAGCTGGCGGAGGTGACGGCCGCGGACCGGCGCAGCCCCTTCGACCTGGCCCGGCCACCGCTGATGCGGCTGACCGTGGTGTCGCTCCCCGGCGGACGGGACCGGCTGCTGCTCACATACCACCTGCTGCTCTGGGACGGCTGGTCGCGCGAACTGGTCCTGCGCGAACTGTTCAGCGCTTATGCCCAGGCCCGTACCGGCGGGATCGCCGCCTACGAGACCCCGTCGGCGACCTTCGCCGACTACCTCAGCCATCTCTCGGAGCAGGACGCCGAGGGCTCGGCGCGGGCCTGGGGCGAACTGCTCGCCCCGCTGGAGGAACCGACCCTGCTCTTCCCTGCGGCGATGGGCACCGCGCCGGTCCTGGCCACGAGCCTGTCGTTCCAGCTGTCACCGGACGAGACGAACAGCGTTACCGGGTCGGCCCGGCGCAGCGGGGTGACGCTCAACGCGGTCCTCAGCACCGCGCTCGGCATCGTGCTGGCCCATGCCTGCGGCCGGAACCAGGCGGTCTTCGGCACGACCGTGGCCGGCCGCCCGACCGAACTCGACGGCATCGACACCGTCATCGGTGTCTTCCTCAACACGGTGCCCGCACTTGTCCGGCTGGACGCGAGCGAGCCCGCTCGCGATGTGATGCGCCGGGTCCAGGACGACCGGGTGGCGATGATGGCCCACGAGTACCTCGGCCTGGGCGACATCCAGCGCGCCGCGGGACGCGGGCAGCTCTTCGACAGCCTCTATGTGCTGCAGAACTTCCTCGACGACGACACCTTCACCGATCTGGAGGACGCCCACGGCATCGTCGGCGTGGACGCCGTCGACGCCACCCACTACCCGCTGACCTGGGTGGCGACACCCGGCAGGCAGTTGCGGATGCGGCTGGAGTTCCGCGACGACGTGGTACCCCGCGAGCAGGCGGAAGCGCTTCTTGCCCGGCTGAAGCAGGTCCTGCTGCGGCTGGCCGAGGACCCGTCGGCGGCCGTCGGTGACGTCCCGGTGATGACCGACGCCGAACTGCCCGCACTGACCCGGATGTGGGACGGCCCGCAGCGGTCCTTCGGCGAGGCGACCATCGCCGAGCTGATGGCCGGCCAGGCCGTCCGCACCCCGGACGTCCCGGCACTGACCTTCGGCGACGCCACCCTGACCTACGCCGAGTTGGATGCCCGCGTCAACCGGGTGGCCCGGTCGCTGCTGGCCCGCGGTGCCGGTCCCGAGCAGATCATCGCGCTGGCGGTACCCCGGTCCATCGACATGGTGGTGGCGCTGTTCGCCGTGCTGCGCACCGGTTCCGCGTATCTGCCGCTGGAGCTGGACAACCCTGACGAACGGCTGCTCGGGATGCTCGCCGACGCCACACCGGTCCTGCTGGTGACCACCGGACCGGTCGCGCCCCGGCTGGCCGCGCACCCGGTGCCGGTGCTGCTCCTGGACGCCCCGGGCGCACTGGCGGTGCACGACGAGCCGCTCACCGACGAGGAGTTGGGGGCCTTCGCGCCCGGCGGTCCGGGACGGCTCGACCACCCGGCGTACGTGATCTACACCTCGGGTTCCACCGGCCGCCCCAAGGGCGTCGTGACGCCCTACCGCGGACTGACCAACATGCAGTTCAACCACCGCGAAGCGATCTTCGACCCGACGGTCACCGCCGCCGGAGAGCGGATCCTCACCATCGCGCACACCGTGTCGTTCTCCTTCGACATGTCCTGGGAGGAGCTGCTGTGGCTGGTCGAAGGGCACCATGTGCACATCTGCGACGAGCAGTTGCGCCGTGATGCCCGCGCCCTGGTGGCCTACTGCGACCGGCACCGCGTCGACGTGGTGAACGTGACCCCGACCTACGCCCAGCACCTCATCGACGAGGGCCTGCTCGACGGCGAGGAGTACGGCGGCCGGCCGGGTGCGCACCGTCCCGCCCTGGTGCTGCTCGGCGGCGAGGCGGTGCCGCAGACCCTGTGGTCGGCGCTGCGCGACACCGACGGCGTCCTCGGCTACAACCTGTACGGCCCGACCGAGTACACCATCAACACCCTGGGCGGCGGCACCACCGACAGCGACGCCACCACCGTGGGCAGCCCGATCTGGAACACCCGCGGCTACGTCCTGGACGGCTGGCTGCGGCCGGTGCCGCCGGGAGTGCCCGGCGAGCTGTACATCAGCGGCGCGGGCCTGGCCCGCGGCTACCTCGGCCGACCCGGACTCAGCGCGCAGCGGTTCGTCGCCGACCCGTATGTGCCCGGCGGGCGGATGTACCGCACCGGCGACCTGGTACGGGCCAGGTCCGACGGCAACCTGGACTTCCTCGGCCGCACCGACGACCAGGTGAAGATCCGCGGTTACCGGGTCGAGCTGGGCGAGGTCGAGAACGCGGTCGCGGGCCTGCCGGGTGTGCACCAGTGCGCCGTACTGGCGACCCCCGACGCCTCCGGCGGGCGGCGCCTCGCGGCCTTCCTCGTTCCCGACGCCGCCTTCGACCCCGACGCTCTCGCCGCCACCGTGCAGCGTGAACTGCGCACGCTGCTGCCCGGCTACATGGTGCCCACCGCGTACGCCGTGGTGGACGGCCTGCCGCTGACCGTCAACGGCAAACTCGACGTGGCAGCACTGCCCCGGCCGGTCCCGGTCACCACCGTGTCCCGCCCCCCGGCGAACGACGCCGAGCGGGTCCTGTGCGGGCTCTTCGCCGACGTGCTCGGCGTCGGGACGGTGGGCGTCGAGGACGACTTCTTCGACTCCGGCGGACACTCCCTGATCGCGATGCGGCTGCTCGGCGCGATCCGTGCCGAACTGGGTACCGACCTGTCGCTGCGGGACCTGTTCGACACCCGGACCCCGCTGCGGCTCGCCGAGCGGATCGCGGCCGCGCGGCCCGGCCGCGAACCGGCCGCCCTGGTGGCGGGGGTCCGGCCGGAACACCCGCCGCTGTCTGCCGCGCAGCAGCGGTTCTGGCTGCTGCAGCAGTTGGAGCCGGGCTCCACCGCGTACAACTACCCGCTGCTGGTACGGCTGCGCGGGGCGGTCGACGTCCCGGCGCTGCGCGCCGCGCTGGCCGACGTCGTCGCCCGCCACGAGATCCTGCGCACGCTGTACACGGTCGTCGACGACGAGCCGGTGCAGCGGATCACCGACCCGGCGCCCGTCCCGGTGACCGTGGTCGGCGGCCCGGCCGCACGGACGGCGGCCCTGGTCGCCGAAGCGGTGGCGCTGCCCTTCGACCTGTCGGCGGATCTTCCGCTGCGGGCACTCGTCCTGCAGGAGCACGACACCGGCGACACCGTACTGACCCTGGTGCTGCACCACATCGCGATGGACGAGTGGTCCGACCGGCCGCTCCTCGACGACCTGGACACCGCCTACACGGCCCGCGCCGCCGGCCACCCGCCGCACTGGGAGCCACTGCCGGTGCAGTACGCCGACTACGCCCGCTGGCAGGCCGACCTGCTCGGCGATCCCACCGACCCGGACAGCAGGCACGCCTCCGAACGGGCCTACTGGCAGCGGCAGTTGCACGGCCTGCCCGAGGAGATGGCACTGCCCGCCGACCGGCCGCTGCGCGGCTCGCGCGGCGAGGGCCTGGTCACCCTGGAGCTCCCGGCCCAGCTGATCGACCCGCTGCGGGACCTCGCCCGCTCCCGGTCGGCCAGCCTCTTCATGGCGCTGCACGCCGCGCTGGCCGCCCTGCTGTCGCGGCTGGGCGCCGGCGATGACGTGGTGATCGGCGCGCCGACCTCGGGCCGGGCCGACCCGGCGCTGCACGACCTGGTCGGATTCTTCGTCAACACCGTGGTGCTGCGCGCCGATCTGTCCGGATCGCCGACGTTCACCGAGCTGCTCGGCAGGGTCCGGGAGACCGACCTGGCCGCGTTCGAACAGGCAACCCTGCCGTTCCAGCAGGTCGTCGAGGCACTGAACCCGGCCCGGGTACCGGGCAGGAACCCGCTGTTCCAGGTGATGCTGGGCTTCCTGCACCAGCCGAACGGCGACGGCGGTGTCCGGAGGGTGCTCGGGCTGCCGACCGGCGACGCCCCGGACTTCCTGGCCGATCCCAAGGTGGACCTGAACTTCACCTTCGTCGACGCGGGCCCGTCCGCGTCGGTCGGGCTGACGCTGGAGTTCGATGCCGCCCGTTTCGACGCGCGCACCGCGGACCGCCTGGTCCGGCGTCTCTCGGTGCTGCTGGGCGACCTCGTCGCCCGGCCGGACCGGCGGGTGGACGCCGCCGAAGTCCGCTGCGCCGACGACCTGGCCGACCTCGCCGACTGGCAGCCCGGCGGCCCGCCGGCGGCCGACGGACCTCCCTGGCACGCACTGCTGGCAGAACACGCCCGGCTGACACCCGACGCCGACGCCTGTGTCTTCGACGGCCGGACGGCCTCCTACCGTTCACTCGACCGGGCCGCCGACGCCTTCGCCGCCATGTTCGCGGGGCACGCCTCGGCCGCCGACCGGGGCCAGGACCGTCTCATCGGGGTCGCGCTGCCGCGCTCACGACGCCTGCCGGCCGTCCTGGCGGGCGTGGCCCGCGCGGGAGCGGCATACGTGCCGCTGGACCCGGCCTTCCCGCAGGACCGGCTGCGCCACATGGTGGACGACGCCCGCCCCGCGCTGCTGGTGGTCGACGCCCGCACCCGGGCGCTGTTCCCTGACCCGCCCGAGGGCACGCACATCCTGGACCTGGACGCGGACGACTTCGGCCAGGCGGTCGACGCCCTCCTCGACGGCGGCACACCGTTCCGGACCGACCCCGCCCCGCACCGCCCGGCCGACCCGGACTCGGCGGCGTACGTCATCTACACCTCCGGTTCCACCGGACGTCCCAAGGGCGTGACCGTGACCCGGCGGAACGTGGACGTCTTCCTGTCCGCGATTCCCACCGCGGCACCCCTCACGGCCGGGGACCGGCTGCTCGCGGTGACGACCCTGTCGTTCGACATCGCCGTACTGGAACTGATGGCCCCGCTGCGCGCGGGGGCCTGCGTGGTCCTGGCCTCCGAGCAGGAGGTCCGTGACCCGCTGTTGCTGGCGGGGCTGCTCCGCGCCGAGCGGATCACCCATCTGCAGGCGACGCCGTCGCTGTGGGGAGCGCTCACCGAGACGGCCGAGGCCGACCTGACCGGCGTGCACGCGCTCGTCGGCGGTGAGGCGCTGCCGGTGCCGCTGGCACGTGAACTGGTCCGGCGGGCGCGTACGGTGACCAATCTCTACGGCCCCACCGAGGCGACCGTATGGGTCACCTCGGCACCGGTCGATGAGGCCTGGTGCGAGGGGCCGCACATCGGACGCCCGCTGCCCGGCACCACCGTCCGGGTCCTGGACGCGGCGCTGCGCCCGGTGCCGCCGGGCATCGTGGGGGAGCTGTACGTCGCCGGGCCGCAGGTCGTCCGCGGCTATCGGGGA
>NZ_JAPVLS010000007.1:177974-181554 GCF_027158125.1 Streptomyces sp. H39-C1 | reverse complement strand
ACGGGCCACCTCATGATCATCTGGCTTAGACACCACAATGATCACGAAGCCCGTGCCTGCTCTGCTATGCGCCCCAACCGGTCACAACCCGACCAGCCGCACGACCCCGGAACTTGCAACCGCCCTGGTCAGCGCCTGCGGGGGAGGAATCGGCCGCCGTCCGCGCTGGCGATGGTGAGGAGGCTCTCGTAGTGGCCGTGGTCCTCCTCGGTCATGCAAGGGATGACTACTTCAGGAGGTGCGTCCGGTGCCGCTAGATATGGCGAAGCCGTCGGCACGCGCTTGTGCGGCGGGAGCCTGTATCAGCGGTCACCCTTGCGGGTGGCGATGATCGTAGTGGCCCACTCATCACCCGATCTGCGACAAGCTGAAGCATTTCATCGAAGCCCTGCACCCACATCAGAGACGTCACCTATGCCGAGGACGCCTCCACCCTCCACACCGGCACCGCACCCCGCGACGTGGCCACCTTCCACTTCTTCGCCATCGGCCTGCCCAAAAAGACCTCGGAGCCGCCAACATCGCCAAGACCGCCCGGGCAATCCGCGATCAGCCCGAACGCGCCCTCCCCATCCTAGGCAAGCAGCAACATCCTCGACACTCCCGGAACTTGATCAAGCTCTGTCCCTCATTACGACCTGAGACACGGCATAGGATCGTCGCGGACGTGACCAGGCAGGACGATCGATCAGGAGCAGCACAGCCGATGGCGAACGAGCGCATCACTGAGGACATGGTCGACGCCAAGCTGCGGGCCCTGGGCTACTACGACGACGAGGACACCGTCGTGATCGAGAAGCAACAATCAACTGTACAGGCGATTCGAACCGCTTTGTCGAAAGCATCGAAGTCCGGCAAGGGAGGTGCAGGCTACCCTGAGTTGATTATCACCGCACCGGCCACGCCCGACATGGTTGTGGTTGTCGAGTGCAAGGCAGATGTGAAAAACCATGAGTCTGCGAACCGCGACCTTCCCGCCCAATACGCAGTAGACGGCGTTCTGCACTACGCGCGATACCTCTCCCCCAACTACACAGTCATCGCGGTAGCAGCCTCAGGTAATAGGCACACTAACAAGCATTCGTTCTTTGTGATTCCCAAAGGTGTGAATTCCGCAAAGCCTCTCGTGTCGCCTACGGGCGCTGTCATCACCGAGTGGGTCGGATTGGACGACCTTTTGGCTGCAGCATCCTTCGACCCAAACGTGCAGCAGCAGCGCACGAAGGACCTGATCGCATTCTCGATGGAGATGCATGAATTTATGCGTGACGAGGCCGAACTTGAAGAAAAGGAGAAACCCCTTGCTGTTGCAGGCACTCTCATCGCACTAAACGATCCAGTGTTCGCAAAGACATACCCCGAGTATCCCGCCGCAGATCTACCTGAATTCTGGATGCAGTCCATTCAGAAGGTCGTGCGAGCAGCAAAGCTCCCGGTCCCAAAGATCGAGAACATGACGCAACCGTTTACTAACATTCAAGTGCACCCGGAACTGCGCAAGCCGACTAAAGGGTACCCGAAGGGTCTTCTCAGCGAGATCGTGACGCTGCTCGCCGATCGGGTAATGCCGTTTCTTAACGTTTATCATGACTTCGACGTGGTCGGAGCATTTTATGGTGAGTTTCTGAAGTACACGGGAGGCGACGGCAAAGGGCTGGGTATCGTCCTTACACCCCGACACGTCACCGAGATGTTCTCCTTGCTGGCAAACGTCACCAAGGATGACAAGGTCCTCGACATCTGCGCTGGCACGGGTGGGTTCCTCATCTCTGCCATGATGCAAATGATCCGCACGGCCACAACGGATGCAGAAGTGGAGTCGGTCAAGAAGGAGCGACTGATCGGCATTGAGCAGCAGGCGACTATGTACGCCCTGGCCACTTCGAACATGATTCTGCGAGGGGACGGCAAGGCGAACATATTCCAAGGATCATGCTTCGACATCGCCATCACAAAAGAGATTAAATCTCACCGCGCGAACGTCGGAATGATCAATCCCCCTTACGCTAAATCAAAAGAAGACCTTCACGAACTAAGATTCGTCGAGCACATGCTCGACAACTTGGAGAAGGGTGGTACCGGGATTGCAATCGTACCGGTTTCGTGCGCGACCATCAGATCCGAACACAAATCTAATCTGTTGAAGAAGCACACGCTGGAGGCGGTGATGAGCATGCCTCCGGAATTGTTCCACCCCGTAGGTGTGATCACGTGCATTCTCGTGTTCACGGCTGGCATTCCTCACGCAACCGCAAACAAGAAGACCTGGTTCGGATACTGGCGCGACGACCGATTTGTCAAGGTGAAGAATCTTGGACGCGTAGACAAGCACCAGACCTGGCCGCAACTGCGGGATCACTGGGTTGAGATGTTCAGGAACCGCGAAGTCCATGCCGGTGAGTCTGTTATGCAAATGGTCGGCCCAGGCGATGAGTGGGTGGCCGAGGCGTACATGGAGACGGACTATTCAGGGCTAGATCCTCTCATTCTTGAGAAGATTATCCTTGACGACGCAATGCTGACCTTGAAGAGTGCTCAGACTGCCACCGCGTCGGCGAGAAAGTTCTCAGACACGGGAACTTGGGGTCAGTTTGAACTTGGACGCCTCTTCGACATCAAGAAGGGCAAGCGTGTCACGGCAGCCGATCGAGGCCCCGGGACTACGCGCTTCATTGGGGCTTCCGAGTACAACAACGGGATCACCGACCTGTGTGACCTTGATCCTACTTTTCAGGAGCATTGCCTGACGGTTCCTTACAACGGTAACTCTGTCGGCGTGGCATTCTATCAAGATCAGCCATTCTTTGCTTCCGATGACGTGCAGGTGCTACTTCCCAAACAAGATCTATCCCGCTGGGCGCTACTATTCGTTGCAGCAGTGATTAGATACGAGCGCTATCGATTCACCTACGGATACAAATGGAACCTCTCCCGCATGAAGAAGACCGTTATTCGCCTGCCGATGACCGACGGCGGGACGCCAGATTGGAGTCACATGGAGCGAGTTATGCAGGGGCTCCCATTCAGCAAGGCAGTGGCACCCGATAACGGGCACGGCTAAAATTTTGAGATGCTTCTCGACCCGAAATAGTTTGGCCTCGATTTTCCGTGGCGGCTTGTCTGCATCCCCGTCGGCCAGTTTCGGCTAGTCGGGTCGGTAACGGGCAAGCCTGTAACCCGGCTATCGCATCGGGTGAACGCCGAGGTTCCACCCTCCGCGGGGTGGTGCGGCTCTCAGGGACGGGAGCTGGCTAATCAGCGGCCGGGTTTTGAAGCGGCGTTGAGTCGCTGATCGCGCTGGTGATCACGTCTGTCCAGAGCCAGTGGCGTGTGAATCTCAGGTGCTGGCAGCGGCCGGTGATGACGAGTTGGGCGGCGGCGGAGAACAGCCGAAGTCTCAGGCGGCGGGGCTCCTAGAGTTCGGGCTTGCCAGTCACGGCGAGCATCGGAGCCTGAGCCGGTCGCGGAACTCCTCCGGTGCCGAGGCCGCCTTCCAGGGTCACGGCGAGCCTCCACGAGCCCCGTCCAACCGGAGGCCGTCGGGGGCAGATCCAGCGTGAGGTGCCCAGTACAGCAGGAC
>NZ_JAPVLS010000007.1:110910-177964 GCF_027158125.1 Streptomyces sp. H39-C1 | reverse complement strand
CAGCCGACCGGCGACCGGGCAGGGGCCCGGTCGCCGGTTCTGTTTTGGCGCTTTCCCGGTGTGGTCAGCGCCTGCGGGGGAGGAATCGGCCGCCGTCCGCACTGGCGATGGTGCGGAGGCTCTCGTAGTGACCGTGGTCCTCGTCGGTCATGTAGGGGATGACGACTTCAGGATTCTGGGCGAAGTACTTGTGCAGGAGCTCGGAGGCGTCGTTCAGGGCTTGATCGGCGATCTCCTGGGTTATCTCGGTGTGGATCTTGGCTCCGGCGGCCCGGAACTCTTCCAGAGTGGCTTCGGTGACGATGGCCCGCTCCTCCTTGGTGAAAGGCCGCCCGTCTAGATGGTGGTAGGTGCGTCCGGGGTGATCGAAGTCCATGTCGAACAGCAGGGCCATGATGTGGGGGCGGGGGGTAGTTGCGGGCATGAGGTGCTCCTTGAGGGGTTGGGGTGGGTGGGGAAGCACATCCATGGTCTGGAGATTCGCCGGTTTGGCTAACCGGCGATCGTCGGCTATGTTCCGGCGGCTTCTGGTGGCCCCGTCGGCGGAAGGACTCACCTGCCGCGTTGACGGTCGGCGCTGCGAGTCTGCTCAGCGGCGCTGTTGTGGGGTCGGGGGGATGGGCGCCGGGAGAGGTGCCGGTGGGGCTGCAGGTGCTGGGGCGATGAGACCCGTGCTGCGTGCTGGGGCGATGAGACCCGTGCTGCGGGCCTTTGCTGCTTGTTGGCGTTTGCTGGTGGTTGCGGTGATGCGCCAGTGGAGGACTTCGGCGGGGGATTGCGCTGTGGTGAGTTCTCGCTGTTCGGCTGCGTCCTGCAGGGTCCGGCGGGGGTTGTCTCCGGTCTTCTCGGTTTGGGCGAGGGTGGCGGTCAGGGCGGCCCAGGCGGGATCGGCGAGGATGTGGTCGGCGTGTTCGGGGATGGCTTGCCGCAGCGCTGCCTCGTAGCGACGGGTGGCGTCAGCGCGGGGTGCCGACCGGGCGAGGGCGGTCAGGGTGGGGCGGGCGGTCTGCTCGTAGGCGGTGGTCAGGTGGGCGAGCGCTTGTTGGGCGGCTGCTTGCTGTTGTTGGTGGTCGCGGACCTGGTGCCAGTGCATGGCGGCGCGGGTGATCAGGATGGCGATGGAGAGCAGGACTGCGAGGCCGGTGCCGTCCTGGCCGCTGGTGGCGGTGTAGATCAAGTCCTTCGCGGCGCGGCGCAGGGCGGCGGCCTGCTGGTGTTCGGCGCGGATGGTGGAGCGGGTGGCGCGGTGGAAGGCTTTGGCTGCGGCACGGAGTTCGGCCTGGTTGACGGTGGGCGCGGCGAAGGTGGTGGTGTCGAGGAGTTCGCCAAACGCGGCGAGGTGGGCTTGTGCTCCGGCGTCGTCGTCGCTGTCGAGGACGGCCAGGGTGTGGCGGGCGGCGTCGGCGGCAGCGTGCCAGGGGTCGGCGGTGGGGGCGGCCTGGTCCTGGGCGGCGAGGTGTTTGCGGATTTCGGGCAGGGACAGGTCGGGGGAGAGCTTGGAGCCGGAGTAGTAGATGGGTTCGCCGGCGGCGTTGGTGTCGCTGGGGTGGGCGACGCTGTAGCCGGTGATGTCGCCGGATGGGGCCTGGCGCGGCCGGACCTTCATGCCCGTCCCCTCCAGGAGGGTGAAGAAGTGGGCTTCGTCGCGGGCGGCGGCTTTGGCTTGGCGGACGGCTTCGCGTAGCTCGTCGCGTGCGGTCTGGGTGCGGCCGAGGCGTTCGGCTTTGAAGTGTTCGGGGCTGGTGGCGCGTTGGGGTGCGGTGCCGTCACCGGGGTGGAGCTGGCGCAGGCCGTAGTCCTCCTCGATGGTGCGGCAGGCTGCCTGGACGGCTTTGCGGTCGTAGCTGCGGCGGGCGACGCGGCCGTCCTGGCGGACGAGGGTGGCGGCGATGTGGATGTGGTCGGGGGCGTGGCGCACGGCGATCCAGCGGCAGGCTTTGGTGTCGCCGTCGGGGGCGATGCCGGCGGCGGCCACGACGCGGCGGGCGATGTCGGCCCACTCGTCGTCGGTCAGGAGACGGTCGGTAGGTGCGGTGCGTACCGAGCAGTGCCAGTTCGTTTCGGTGGGGCGCTGACCCTGGGGCAGGGCGTTGACGGGAAGGTCGAGCTGGGCGGCGAGCTTGGCCTCCGTGGCGGGATCAGGTTGGGGCCCGGGATCGGGGGCGAAGTTGTTCCAGGAGGCGACCAGGTGCTGGTCGGTGTGCTCGTTGTGTTCGCCGGGCCCGAACAGGTAGTGGACGAGGCGTTTGGTGCCGCCGGAGCCGGTGGTGATGTGCGGGATCACGGGTGCTCGTGTCCTTCCCGCGCGATGACGGTCGCGGTGGTGTCGATGCGCTCCAGGACATCGCCCAGGGTGTGCAGCAGCCGTAGGGCCGGGTCGTGCGGAGTGTCGTCGGGGTTCAGGTGGCGCAGGAGCTGCGTGGTGTTGTTCGCGAGGGCGGCGAGCAGCCGGTTGGCTTCCATCAGCTCTTCGAGCTGCGCGCGGGTGTCGGCGATGGCCGCACGGGGGTTGCCCGAGCCAGCGGCGAGCAGCGCGGTGGTGGCGACATAGGCACCTGGCTCGACGCCGAAGCGCCGGGCGGCGGTGGTGATGTCAGCCCACTCGCGGTCGCTGAACCGGGGGCTGACCCGATGCTCGCGCGGGCCCTGGGAGCGCTGGCGGTGGTAGACGCCGATATCCACAGCCGTGTGGATATCGGCGGTGCCCGTAGCGCCAAGGAGGGTGACAGCGGCGTCGACCCGGGCGACGGCGTGTGCGACGGACTGCAGCACGCCACCGGTGTGATCGCTCAAGGGGCCACCGGAGTTGAGGCGGTGAACCAGCCTGTTGAAGGCTCCCCCGATGCGGGCGGAGGCGATGTTGCGTTCCATGAGCTGGTCGAGGCGGTGTCGCTCGGTGGCGTGATCAGTACGTCGGTCGGCTCGGGAGGCGGCGACAGCGGCTGCGGCGACGAACCCACCGCGCTTCTTCTCGCAGACCGAGCTGGCACGGGCGATGGTGCCCCACTCAGTGCTGTCGAAGCGCGGGGCGACACGGTGCAGACGCGGTTCGGGAAGTCGCAGGCGGTAGCGGGCGACGACATCAGCGACGGTGACGTGGTCGACGCTGGTCAGGGCGACGGGTGGTGGGGTCGCGATGCGCGTGGTGCTGTTGGTGGTCGGCACCCCCGGGCCGAGCGTCCCCGAAGCCGACCGCCCCCGGTCGGCGCCGGCCCTCCCCGCCACCCCTGGGGCGGGGAGGGCCGGCAGGACTCCTTTGGGGACAACTTGCTGGCCGTTTTCCTGGCCTGCGTCAACGTCTTTGCTCTGCTCGGAGGTTCCTGGAGCTATGGGGGGCTCCTCCCTGCTCCGGTGCTGTTCGTCGAAGGGGTTGGCGGCGGGAGCGGGCCTGTTTCGAAAGGGGTTGTGCACTACGTGGCTCCGTTCGCGAGTGGGTGGGGGTGGCGATGGTCGTCGCGATCTGCGGTTTGGCCGGGCTGTGGTTTCGGGGTAGAGGGCGCGGCTGCCGCTGTCGGCAGCCGCGCCGGCCTGTGGGTTCGCATCGGCGGTCGGAATCTGGACGGGCTTCAGGCCCGGTCGGCGAGGGGTTGCGGGTCTTCCGGTTGGGCGGGGTGTTTACGGGGCTGGGAGGTGTTGCGGACCAGGGCGATGGCCTCGGTCAGGCGGTGGGTTCCGGCGCCCAGTCCGGATGCGGTCAGGGCTTTGCGGGCGCTGTCGCGGGTGATCGTGTCGGGGTCGCGGTGGGCTGCGGCGATGACCTCGGCCAGGCGTTGCAGGGTGGCCATCGGTGGGCGTCCGCCCTGGGCCTGGGGGCGCGGTACGGAACCCCCGTCCTGCCCCTGGCCTGCGATGTCGAGGTCGTCTTGGTGCCCGCCCTGACGGGAATCGGTCGGTGTCGCGGCAGCCGTTGCAAGGTCCGGAAGGGGGGCTGCGGGTTCGCCGCCTGCGAAGACTTCGATCTCAGCGGCGGGGGCATTCCCGGTCGGCGGCGGCTGCTGTGTGCCGCGCTGACTTGCCGTTTCGCTGCCAGTGGGTCCCTGGTCCGGAACCCCTGCGTCGGTTCCGTGCGGCGAGGTTCGGCTGGGATCAGTACCGCCGTGGCGGGTGATCAGGATGTGCAGGTGGGTGGCGCCGGCCAAGGCGAGGGGGGCGATGGCGGACAGGACGGTGACGGTGGTGTCGTCGAGGTGGAGTTCGACGGTGTCGGGCTGGTTGAGGCCGAGGGCGTGCAGGCCGTTGGCCCAGACACTGGTGGCGGTGGCGCCGATGAACAGGATCCAGGCGTACAACCGTGCCTGCCATGGGGCTGTGCGGAGAACCAGCAGGGCGCGTACGCCGTAGGCGATGAAGCCGTCGATCACGATGGGGAACAGATAGGTCAGCCGGTGGCTGACGTGGACTGCGGTGGCCATCTGGCGCAGCGCGTCGAATGACAGGGCGCAACCGGCGATGCCGAGCAGGATGATGGCCCCCTGGTCCAACCAGCTGGCGGGGAGGCGGCTGGCCGGCTCTGCGGGGCCGGTTGCGGGTGTTGTGGTGTCGGGCATGCTGAAGTCGTCCTTGCGCTGTGGAGTGTGCGGGGTGCCGTCTTTGCCGTCTTGCCGTTGCAACCGCAGGTCAGGGGCGGTACGGCAGGGCGCGCCGGTGGCGTCCGGGACGGCAGGGGTACGCGACGGGGCGAGCTGCCGCGCGGTTGGTCCGCTGGCCGTCCAGGCGGCGGGGACGGATCGTTATCCGTCTTGGGACGGCTTGCCGTCCCACTTTCAGGGCCGTTGACCTGCGGATTTCCGTTTGGGACGGCAGGGACCAGCGGCCGGTCAGCTCGCGTTGGCCTGCGGGCCACCGAGGGGGTGGACGCCGGGGCAGTAGCGCTTCCAGGCGTCGGTGAACTTGGTGTGGGTGTAGCCCTTGCGCTGGATGTCGCCTACGCGCACGTTGCCTGAACGGATGCCGTACTCGCGCAGCATCCCGGAGAGGTCACGCGCGTTCAGGCCACCGCGCCTGTGGTCGGCCCAGGGGGCTTCGGGGTCGTTGTTGAGCGCGTAGAGGATCTCGTCGGTGCTCAGTTGTGCCTGCTCGCCCTTGGCGTGGAAGAGCCGCCGGATGTCGGCGAGGATGCGGGCGTTGCCGGGGCTGTCCTGTTCTGCCTCGGCTTCGGCGGTGACCATGGTCGTGCAGGCGTGCCGGGCGCGGTCGGGCCATGGGCCGCCTGCGAGGTCGGCAACGATCACCAGGGGCTCCCAGGTGTCGGCGGCGCGGTCTTCGACCGGCATGGAGGGCTCCAGCTGCAGGGCCTGGTCCGCCAGGGATGCCGTCCACTGGGCGAGGAGGGCGCGCAGTTCGTGCAGGGTGGGGCTGTCGCGCTTGGTGCGGTAGGGGCTGACGCGCTCGCCTACAGCACGGCGGCGCATGCGGATCACGATGGAGCGGTCCATGATCGTGTCGGGGAGGTCGCCGATGCCTGCGAGCGCGGCCATGGCGAAGGTGTGGAACCGGTGAGGGGTGTGGTCGTTGCCGACCACCCGCAGAACGTAGCGGTCGCGCTGGTGCCCGGCGTTGAGCAGGCCGCGCATCTCTTCGTTCTTCTCGGCCTGCTTGGGGGTGCCGAAGATGGTGTCGGCCTCATCGACGAGGAGGGTCGGGGGCTCCTCGGTGATGGAGCGGAAGACCGCGGCTGCGCTGGAGTTGACCGTCATGACGGGGTGGTGGACGGTCTCGGTCAGGATGTCGAGCAGGCGGGACTTGCCGCAGCGTTTCGCGGGGCCGACCACGGCCAGGCGCGGGGCGTGCTGCCAGGAGGGCTGCAGATGGGTTGCGGCGACCCAGAGCACGGTGGCGTCCAGCGCTTCCTCGCTAGGCAGGACCACGAAGCGGGCCAGTGCGGTCTTGAGCCGGTCCAGGAGGGCCGCGCCGTGGCCGGCGGTGGCGTCGGGATCCGGTTGTGCTGCGTGGGCGGGGTTGGGGCGGGTATCGTCAGTCATGGAGATTCCTCACTCGACGGCTCCGGGGGGCAACCCGGTCCGTCGTTGGTTAGCTGTCCAGGGATGGGCGGTGTCGAGGCTTCCGTTCAACCCCCGGTGTTCGTAGCGCCGGGGGTTTTGTCGTTCTCTGGCGGTGCGGCCGCCACCTTCAACCTCCTTGGGGTTGAGATTTTCATGCGATGCAATAATTTTAACCATCTCTAGGGCGCAAAGTCAAACCGATAGTCGGTTGAGTTTTCGACACCCCTCCAGAATGACACCAGGTGGGTGCCCTGTGTGGGCTGCATCACGCTACGTTTCAAGCGCTTGTCGGTTGGGAATTCAATGCTGGTATAGTTTAACGATGACCCGTCCGCGCGATCACTCAACGGAGAGGAGGTGAAACATGGACAAGCCCAAGGAGCGCCACCTCATCCCCCACGAGGGTGAGGCCCTGGTGGCGCACAACCTGAAGATCATGAGGAAGGCCGCCCGGCTGTCTCAGGATGATGTCGCCGAGCGCATGAGGCGCCTCGGCTTCAAGTTCCACCAGACCCAGATCGCCAAGATCGAGAACGGCACCCGTTCCATCCAGTTCGATGAGGTCGTCGGCTTGGCGAAGGCGCTGAACCTGCCCGCCGAGTACTTCATGACCCAGGCCGTTGCCGACCCGGAAGATCCCCACTACGAGCTCCAGGAAGCGGGCTTCCGGCTCCAGGATCTGGAGAAGGAGTGGAGAACCGCCCAGGACCTCGCCGACGCGGCGAAGAGTCGCCTCAAAGAGGCCGAGCGCGACTACGACGAGATCGCAGAGCGCCTCGGCGTCGACACCACGCCCAGCGGCGACGAGCTGACGTTCTACCCGGCCCCCAACTCGCTTGAGGACCCCCTCCGCGAGGACGCGGACGCCCCCGCAGCCGAGTAACGCAACACCATCCTCCGCGCGTCCGTCGGCACTACGAATGCCGAGGGCCGCTCAGCGGACCCCTTTTCACACCGCCCATCCCGCACAGCAACCACGACGGCGCGTTGCCCTCGCGCCGCCGAGAGGTATCCCCATGTCTGAAACGACCATGCCCATCTCCCTGGTGGCGGACGCACTTGGCGTCAGCGCACAGGCCCTCCTGGACCTCGTAAAGGCCAGCGCACCCACCGCGCCCGACCCCACCTTGGTCGCGCTCACCGTCGAGGAGGCCGCTCGCCGGCTCAGCGTCGGCCGGACAACGATGTACGCGCTCCTCGCCTCCGGCGAGATCCCCTCCGTGGCCATCGGCCGCCTGCGCCGCATCCCGGCCGAGGCACTGAACGACTACGTCGCCGCACGCGCCCAGCTCACCCGCTCGACCGTCGCCCTCGCGGCCTGAGGGGGTTGTCATGGCAAAGTCCCGGCAGCCCAACGGCGCCTCCACGATCTACCTCGGCAAGGACGGAAAGTGGCACGGCTACGTCACCGTCGGCGTCAAGGACGACGGTAAATCCGATCGCCGCCACATCAAGCGCAAGACCCGCGCCGAGACCACCAAGGCCGTTCGCGCCCTGGAGAAGGAGCGCGACGCGGGCCGTGTCCGCAAGGCCGGCCAGACCTGGACGGTTGAGACCTGGCTGGTGCACTGGGCCGAGAACATCGCGGCCCTGCACGTCTCCGAGAACACCATCGACGGCTATCGCGTCGCCGTCTACCACCACCTCATACCCGGCCTCGGCGCCCACCGCCTGGCGAAGCTGGAGCCCGAACACCTGGAACGCTTCTACAAGAAGATGCAGGACGCAGGCAGCTCGGCCGGAACAGCGCACCAGGTCCACCGCACCGTGCGCGCCGCCCTCAACGAGGCCAAGCGGCGCCGCCACCTCACCGAGAACCCCGCCAGCATCGCCAAGGCACCGCGCTTGGTGGAGGAAGAGGTGGTGCCGTACACGGTCGAGGAGGTCCAGCTCCTCCTGGAAGTGGCCAACCGCGAGCGAAACGCGGCGCGTTGGGTCATCGCTCTGGCGCTGGGTCTTCGTCAGGGCGAGGTTCTCGGACTCAAGTGGACGGACGTCGACTTCGACCTCGGGGTGCTGGTTGTCCACCGAGGCCGGCTGCGGCCCCGGTACCAGCACGGCTGCGGCGACAGCTGCGGGCGCAAGCCCGGGTACTGCCCGCAGAAGGTCAACATCCGGCGCGAGACCAAGGAAACCAAATCCCGTGCCGGACGTCGGCCCATCGGTGTCCCCGAAGAGCTGATGAAGCTCCTCGCGCAGCACCGCGACGAACAGGAGCGCGAACGTCGACTCGCCCGCGACCTGTGGGTCGAGAAGGGATACGTCTTCACCTCGCCGACCGGTGAACCGCTCAACCCGAACACGGACCACCACAAGTGGAAGGAGCTGCTGCGGGCGGCCGGACTGCGGGACGGGCGGCTGCATGACGCCCGTCACACCGCAGGCACCATCCTGCTGATCCTCGGTGTCTCCGACACCGTCGTGGACGCGATCATGGGCTGGGAGCCCGGCCAGTCCGCCCGCATGCGCCGGCGCTACCAACACCTGACCAACCGTGTCCTCAAGGACACGGCCGCAAAGATCGACGGACTCCTCTGGACCCGCCCGGACCAGCGGCCTCCCGCCGCCTGATCTGGGCAACTGCAACCCAAACTGCAACCCTCGAACGACGAAGGCCCCGACCGGGAACCGGTCGGGGCCTTCGTCTGCCCAGCTGGGCGGGTGCGGAGGATACGAGATTCGAACTCGTGAGGGGTTGCCCCCAACACGCTTTCCAAGCGTGCGCCCTAGGCCACTAGGCGAATCCTCCGCGACGAACACTACAAGACGCGGAGGGGTGCTCGCGAACTCGTAAGTGGGTGATCCGATCGGGTACGCTGTGCGCAGCCCCTCACGTGGCGCTATCTCGCTGAACTCCCCCAGGGCCGGAAGGCAGCAAGGGTAGGTGGGCTCTGGCGGGTGCGTGGGGGGTCTTTGCGTTCCCGGGGGCGGTCGGGGGAGGTCCGGGGGACGTCGGATGTCGGTGGGCCCCGATATCGTCGTAGGCGTGTCCCTCGCTCTGTACCGCCGCTATCGTCCCGAGTCCTTCGCCGAGGTCATCGGGCAGGAGCACGTAACCGACCCGTTGCAGCAGGCGCTGCGCAACAACCGGGTCAATCACGCGTACCTGTTCAGTGGGCCCCGAGGCTGCGGGAAGACGACGAGCGCGCGCATCCTGGCGCGGTGTCTGAACTGTGTTCAGGGGCCGACGCCGACGCCGTGCGGGGAGTGCCAGTCGTGTCAGGACCTGGCGCGGAACGGGCCGGGGTCCATCGATGTGATCGAGATCGACGCGGCGTCGCACGGTGGTGTGGACGATGCGCGTGATCTTCGGGAGAAGGCGTTCTTCGGGCCGGCGGGCAGCCGGTACAAGATCTACATCATCGACGAGGCGCACATGGTCACCCCGCAGGGCTTCAACGCCCTGCTGAAGGTGGTCGAGGAGCCCCCGGAGCATCTCAAGTTCATCTTCGCGACCACCGAGCCCGAGAAGGTCATCGGCACGATCCGGTCGCGTACCCACCACTACCCCTTCCGCCTGGTGCCGCCGGGCACGCTGCGCGACTACCTCGCGGAGGTCTGCGCCCGGGAGGACATCCCGGTCGAGGACGGCGTGTATCCGCTGGTGGTGCGGTCCGGCGCGGGTTCGGTGCGGGACTCGATGTCGGTGATGGACCAACTGCTGGCGGGCGCCGGTGCCGACGGTGTGACGTACGCCATGGCGACGGCGCTGCTCGGTTATACGGACGCGGCGCTGCTCGACGAGGTGGTGGACGCGTTCGCCTCGGGTGACGGGGCGGCGGTCTTCGAGATGGTCGACCGCGTCATCGAGGGCGGGCACGATCCGCGGCGCTTCGTGGCGGACCTGCTGGAGCGGCTGCGCGACCTCGTGATCATCGCGGCGGTTCCGGACGCGGTGGACAAGGGGCTGATCGACGCCCCGAGCGATGTCATCGAGCGGATGCGGGCCCAGACGTCCGTCTTCGGCGCCGCCGAGCTGAGCCGTGCGGCGGACCTGGTCAACACCGGTCTGACCGAGATGCGCGGCGCCACGTCGCCGCGGCTCCAGCTGGAGCTGATCTGCGCCCGGGTGCTGCTGCCCGCGGCGTACGACGACGAGCGCTCCGTACAGGCCCGGCTGGACAAGCTGGAGCGGCGGGGCTTCGCCCCCGGTGCCCCGCAGGTCCCGGACTTCGCCTATCAGCCCGCGCACGCCGACCACAGCCCCGGCGGCCCAGGAGGTCCTGGCGGCCCCGGCGGCCCCGGCGGCGCGGCCTCGGTCCGTGCGGCCGTGGGCGGCGGACGCCCGGCTCCGGCCGCGCAGCAGGCCCCCGCCCCGACCCGCGCACCCGCCCCCGAGCAGCACGAACCCGCTGCCGGCCCCGCTCCCGCCGCGGTTCCGGCTCCCTCGGACGGCGGCGCCCGGCAGCGCCCCGGCGCCTGGCCGACCACGACCGGTCCGGATACTGCCGGTGCTCCAGTGGCCACTCCAGCGGCCGCTTCGGCGGCCCCTGCCGCCGCACCGCCCGAGGCCGCTCGTCCCGGCGCCTGGCCGACGGCCGCCCAGGCCGCACCCGCCGCTCCGGCGGCCCCCGCCCTGGCCGCCCAGACACCGCCGCCCGCCGGCCCCGCCGCCCCGGCGGCGTCCGGGTTCGCCGGGGACTCGACGCGCGTACGGCAGATGTGGCCGGACATTCTGGAGGCGGTGAAGAACCGCCGCAGGCTGACGTGGATGCTCCTGCTGAACAACGCGCAGGTGGCGGGCTTCGACGGGCAGACGCTGCAGCTCGGATTCGACAACCCCGGAGCGCGCAACAGCTTCGCCAACAGCGGCAGCGAAGAGGTGCTCAAGCAGGCGATCAGCGACGCCCTCGGGGTGGAGTGGCGGATCGAGGCCATCGTGGACCCGTCGGGCGGCGGGGGAACGGCCGGCGGCGGCTCCGGAGGTCCCGGCGGCTCCGGTGGCCCGGGTGGCGGTTTCGGCGGCGGAGGCAGCGGTGGAAGCGGCGGCGGGTCCCGTCCGTCCGGCCCGGCCGCCCCACCCGCACCGTCCGCCTCATACGCCCCATCGGCATCCTCCGCCCCGTCCGCACAGTCCGCACACTCCGCCTCGTCCGGGCCCTCCGCCCCGCAGGGCGGGCCCGCCCAGGCGGCCCATGCCGCGCCTCAGACGGCCGCCGGACGGCCCGGGGGCGCGCCGCCGCCACTGATGTCGGACGAGACGCCGCCGCCCCTGGAGGACGACATTCCGGAGGACGACGACGTGGATCTGGTCGAGTCCCCGCTGTCCGGATACGAGCTTTTCGTGCGCGAAATGGGTGCCACGGTGATCGAGGAGATCCCGAACGACTGATGTCGCCCGATGTTCCGCGTCACGTCGTCCGATCCTCCGTACGGCGTAGGGCGCAGGGCCGTCCGAGCACGTAGGCTCGCCCTACCGCGCAACGTTGTCGTGAGGCAGGAGTGAACCCGTGATCCCCGGTGGTCAGCCCAATATGCAGCAGCTGCTCCAGCAGGCCCAGAAGATGCAGCAGGACCTTGCCGCTGCCCAGCAGGAGCTGGCCGAGGCCGAGGTCGAGGGTTCTGCGGGCGGCGGTCTCGTGACAGCCACGGTGACCGGTGCCGGTGAGCTCCGGGGGCTGGTCATCGACCCCAAGGCGGTCGATCCTGAGGACACGGAGACGCTGGCCGATCTGGTCGTCGCCGCCGTGCACAACGCGAACGCGACCGCGCAGGAGCTTCAGCAGCAGAAGCTCGGTCCGCTCGCCCAGGGGCTGGGCGGCATGCCCGGCCTGCCGTTCTAGCGTAAAGAAGGCGCCCCGTGTACGAAGGCGTGGTTCAGGACCTCATCGACGAACTGGGCAGGCTGCCCGGCGTGGGTCCCAAGAGCGCGCAGCGGATCGCCTTCCACATCCTGCAGGCGGATCCGGCCGATGTGCGGCGCCTCGCGCACGTACTGGCCGAGGTCAAGGCCAAAGTGCGGTTCTGCAACATCTGCGGGAACGTCGCGCAGGACGACCAGTGCAGGGTCTGCCGTGACCCGCGCCGCGATCTCGCGGTGATCTGCGTGGTCGAGGAGCCCAAGGATGTCGTCGCGGTCGAGCGCACCCGTGAGTTCCGCGGCAGGTACCACGTACTGGGCGGCGCGATCAGCCCCATCGAGGGCGTCGGTCCGGACGATCTACGGATCCGGGAGCTGCTGACGCGGCTCGCGGACGGCACCGTCACCGAGCTGATTCTGGCGACGGATCCCAACCTTGAAGGTGAAGCGACCGCTACGTACCTGGCCCGCATGGTGAAACCCATGGGGCTGAAGGTGACGCGACTGGCCAGTGGTCTGCCCGTGGGGGGAGACCTGGAGTATGCCGACGAGGTCACGCTGGGTCGTGCCTTCGAAGGGAGACGACTGCTCGATGTCTGACACCGCGGTAACCACACAGGACTCGAAGGGCGCACCGGGCTCTCCGGAACGCGACCTCGGCGATCCGAACGTCCAGGAGCCCGACGACTTCGCCGTCCAGATCTGCGATCAGATCGAGAGTTTCATCCTCTCGGTCCGCGAGGTCGCCAAGGGCGACGATCCGGACAGCGCTGTCCCGTACCTGCTGCTGGAGGTCTCCCAGCTGCTGCTGGCCGGCGGCCGGCTCGGCGCGCACGAGGACATCGTTCCGGACGAGCGCTACGAGCCGGACATCGGCCCCGAGCCGGACGCGGACGAGCTGCGCCAGCACCTCGCGGCGCTGCTGGAGCCGATCGACGTCTACTCGGAGGTCTTCGACCCGTACGTACCGCGCAGTACGCCCGTCGCCTGCCGGATTTCGGACGATATGGCCGACGTGGTGACCGATCTCACGCACGGCCTCGCGCACTTCCGCGCCGGCCGCGTGAGCGAGGCGCTGTGGTGGTGGCAGTTCTCGTACCTGTCGAACTGGGGACCGACGGCCAGCGCCTCGCTGCGCGCGCTGCAGTCCCTGGTCGCTCACGTCCGGCTGGACAGCCCGCTGGACGAGCTGGACGGCCTGGACACGGACGATTCGGCGGACGACGAGGAGCGGCTGGCCGAGGAGGCCGGCAAGGTCATGGCGGCCGAGCTCGGCACCCCGCTGGGCGTCCGCGCCCAGCCCGCCGCCGGCTGATCCCGGGCCCGTCACCCGTCGAACCCTGGCCCACCACCGGCTGAACCGGTCAACCCGTCACTCGCTGACACGCCGTAGCCGCGCACCCGCTACCCCCACCGTCGGATATCCGGACGATCTTCCTCCGGTCACGCATCCAGCGCCTGATCTGGGGTTATTCCGTTCCGTCCTGGGCAGGTGGCCCACCGAGTGGGCCACCTGTCTCAATATCCGGTATCGCGGAGGCCGCCCCGGCCCGCTCGTTAGACTGAGCCGACCGCAGTACCAGACCTTCCCGAGGAGCGCACGTGGGCCTTGTCGTGCAGAAGTACGGAGGCTCCTCCGTCGCCGATGCTGAAGGCATCAAGCGCGTCGCCCGGCGAATCGTGGACACCAAGAAGAACGGCCATCAGGTCGTTGTCGTGGTGTCGGCGATGGGCGATACGACGGACGAGCTGATCGATCTCGCCGAGCAGGTGTCGCCGATTCCCGCCGGCCGGGAGTTCGACATGCTGCTGACCGCCGGAGAGCGGATCTCCATGGCGCTGCTGGCGATGGCGATCAAGAACCTCGGTCATGAGGCGCAGTCGTTCACCGGCAGCCAGGCCGGGGTCATCACCGACTCCGTCCACAACAAGGCACGGATCATCGACGTGACGCCGGGCCGTATCCGGACCGCGCTCGACGAGGGCAACATCGCGATCGTGGCCGGTTTCCAGGGCGTGTCCCAGGACAAGAAGGACATCACCACGCTGGGCCGCGGCGGTTCCGACACGACCGCGGTGGCGCTGGCCGCCGCGCTCGCCGCCGAGGTGTGCGAGATCTACACGGACGTCGACGGGGTCTTCACCGCCGACCCGCGGGTCGTCAAGCGCGCCCAGAAGATGGACTGGATCTCCTTCGAGGACATGCTGGAACTGGCCAGCTCCGGTTCGAAGGTGCTGCTGCACCGCTGTGTCGAGTACGCCCGTCGTTACAACATTCCGATCCACGTCCGCTCGTCCTTCTCCGGCCTGCCGGGGACCTGGGTGAGCAACGAAGCACCGCTAGGAGGCAAGCCGATGGAGCAGGCGATCATCTCCGGGGTTTCGCACGACACGTCCGAGGCCAAGATCACGGTCGTCGGGGTGCCGGACAAGCCGGGCGAGGCGGCGACGATCTTCCGTGCCATCGCGGACGCCGAGGTCAACATCGACATGGTCGTCCAGAACGTGTCGGCGGCGGCCACCGGCCTCACCGACATCTCCTTCACCCTCCCCAAGACCGAGGGCCGCAAGGCGATGGACGCGCTCACCAGGTCGCAGGACCGCATCGGGTACGACTCGCTGCGCTACGACGACCAGATCGGCAAGATCTCGCTGGTCGGCGCGGGGATGAAGACCAACCCGGGCGTCACGGCGACCTTCTTCGAGGCGCTGTCGAACGCCGGCGTCAACATCGAGCTGATCTCGACGTCGGAGATCCGCATCTCGGTGGTCACCCGGGCCGACGACGTGAAGCCGGCCGTCCAGGCGGTGCACTCCGCGTTCGGCCTCGACAGTGAAAGTGATGAAGCTGTCGTCTACGGCGGTACGGGCCGATGAACCGTAAGCCGACCCTGGCCGTCGTCGGTGCGACGGGCGCGGTCGGCACGGTGATGCTGGAGCTGCTCTCCACCCGGCAGGACGTGTGGGGCGAGATCCGGCTGGTCGCGTCCGCGCGGTCGGCCGGCCGCCGCCTCGTGGTGCGCGGTGTGGAGACCGAGGTCGTCGTGCTCAGCGAGGAGGCGTTCGAGGGCGTCGACGTCGCGATGTTCGACGTCCCGGACGAGGTGTCCGCGCAGTGGGCGTCGGTCGCCGCCGCCAAGGGCGCGGTCGTCGTGGACAACTCCGGAGCCTTCCGGATGGACCCCGATGTCCCGCTGGTGGTGCCGGAGGTGAACGCGCACGCGGTGCGGATGCGCCCGCGCGGCATCATCGCCAACCCCAACTGCACGACGCTGTCGATGATCGTGGCGATCGGCGCGCTGCACGCCGAGTTCGGGCTCAGCGAGCTGATCATCTCCTCGTACCAGGCGGCTTCCGGCGCGGGCCAGTCCGGCGTGGACACCCTCCGCGACCAGCTGTCCAAGGTCGCCGGCACCCACCTTGGTACCCAGCCGGGCGATGTACGGCGCACGGTCGGCGACTTCGGTCCCTTCCCGGCGCCGCTCGCGCTCAACGTGGTGCCGTGGGCCGGCTCGCTGCGGGAGGACGGCTGGTCCTCGGAGGAGCTCAAGGTCCGGGACGAGTCACGGAAGATCCTGGGCCTGCCGGAGCTGCGGGTCACCGCGACCTGCGTACGGGTGCCGGTCATCACGACGCACTCGCTGTCGGTGCACGCGCGGTTCGAGAACGAGGTGACCGTGGAGAAGGCGCACGAGATCCTGCGGAGCGCTCCCGGGGTCGTCGTGACCGACAATCCCGCCGAGGGCGAGTTCCCGACCCCTGCCGATGTGGTGGGCACCGACCCGACCTGGGTCGGCCGGGTACGCCGCTCCATGGACGATCCGAACGCGCTCGAACTCTTCGTGTGCGGGGACAACCTGCGCAAGGGCGCCGCCCTGAACACTGCACAAATTGCCGAAGTCGTGGCGGCCGAGTTCGTCGCTTCGCACGCATGATGTGATCCACTCCTTGGTCTGGACCACTTGAAGTGGGTCGCGCACCAATGGACAATTCGCTCCCTGACCGCTGCAACCGGCAGTAGACGGGGAGCGTCTTTGTGTCAGCGCACTGCCCTAATGTGCTGCGTGCCGGGGGGTATTGGGCAGGCACAGTTCGTGCCTGGGCAAATGGGCGCATTGGGGAAGAAGTTGGTACGCATGGGGATATTCGGCGCCACATCAAAGGCGACGCCTTGCGCGTACAACCCTGACGGGGGGACGCGTGTCCAACAGTCGTGGCAGAGGCACTGGGTATCGAGACGGCACTTGGGCGGGGCGGCGCTCCGACACGCGTGCCGCGCCCGCGTACGCCCGGCCGTACGTCCGGCAGGGCACGCACTCCCGGCGGGATGCCCGTGATAGCGCCCTGGCCGATCGTGCGCGTGCCGTCCGAGCTGGGTGCTGACGCCACGATGGCCGTCGGCACCACGGTCGACCACCTGACCGAGACCTACAGTGCCCACTACCGGTCGCTGCTCGGCCTCGCCGCGCTGCTGCTGGACGACACGGCCTCCTGCGAGGACGTCGTCCAGGAGGCCTTCATCCGCGTCCACTCCGCGCGCAGCCGCGTCCGTGACCCCGAGAAGACCCTCGCCTACCTGCGGCAGACGGTGGTCAATCTCTCCCGGTCGGCGCTCCGGCGGCGCATCCTGGGCCTCAAGCTCCTCTCCAAGCCCATGCCCGACATGGCGAGTGCGGAAGAGGGCGCCTACGAGATCCTGGAGCGCGACCAGCTCAAGACCGCCATGCGGTCCCTCCAGCGCCGTCAGCGCGAAGTCCTCGTGCTGCGCTACTTTGCCGACATGACCGAGGCACAGGTCGCCGAAACGCTCGGAATTTCCCTGGGCTCGGTGAAGGCATACGGTTCCCGTGGCCTCGCGGCGCTTCGCATCGCGATGGAGGCGACCGTATGACCACCCCCTACGACTCACGTGGCATGGATCCAGAGAACCGCGAATTTCCCGAAGAACTGAACGACGAGCGCAACGCAGCGCCCACCGGAACCGGCCCTCAGGGGGCGGGATCAAGCCCCTTGGGAGCGAGAACCAGCCCTGCTGAAGGCGGGATGACCTTGCCCGGGGCCGGGACAACTGCGCCTGGGGCCGGGGCGACTCCGCCTGGGGCCGGGGCGACTCCGCCTGGGGCCGGGGCGACTCCGCCTGGGGCCGGGGCGACTCCGCCCGGGTCCGGAGCGACTCCGCCTGGTGCAGGGGCGAGCTTCGACGAGCTGGCGCTGCGCCGGCTGATGCAGGACGCGGTGAAGGGCCTCAAGCCCGCACCCGACGCGCTCGACCACCTGCGGCACGCCGTACCGGCCCGCCGGACGCGCCGCCGCCAGGCCGTGGCCGGCGCCGCCGCCGCGTTCCTGCTGGCGTGTACCGCCGTGCCGGCCCTGCTGCATGTCGCGAACACCGCGGACCAGCAGGACACCACCGCGGCCGGCGCCTCCAGCCCCAACGAGCCGCGGCAGGACACCGGTGGCACGGGGGAGAGCAGCCAGGACGACTCGGGCGGTCCGGCCGACACCGGGACCAGCGCCGGCAGCGAGCCCGCCCCGTCGGTGACACCGTCGCCGACCCCCACACCCACGAACGAGCACGGTGCCACGGTCGCCCCGACGCCCACCGGCTCGGCCGGCCGCACCGCCCCGGCCTGCGACCGCTCCCAGCTCGGCAGCGGCGCGAGCAAGACCGGTGCCCCGGACGCCAAGGGCAACGTGTACGGCTGGTTCCGGGTCGCGAACGTCTCCGCGCAGGGCTGCACGGTCAAGGGCGGCGGCGCCGTCACCGTGATCGCCCAGGGCAGCGCCGACGCGTCGAAGATCCAGGTGCTGGACCACACGCCGGGCGATCCGGCCACCGGACTGCCGGATGTGGCGGCCGCCCCGCTGCTCCTCCAGCCGGGCGACACGTACGAGGTCCGGTTCGCCTGGGTGCCGGACGCGGCAGGTCCCAACGGCTGCCCGGCGCCGCCCACTCCGACGCCCACCCCGACCACCGGCGGCAGCACCAGCAGCGGCAACAACGGCACCAGTGCCTCGAACAACACCCCGGCAGCGGCCGATGTACCGCCGACGCCCGGCCCGGCGAGCGTCGAGGTCAGCCACACCCCGGAGGCGGGGGCGCCGGCCGTGGCCGACACGACGATCCCCGACGCGTGCGCCGGGACGATCTACAAGACGACGGCCCTCACACCTCAGTAGGCGAGGCGTGGCGCGGGAGGGCCGCGGAGTGCCGGGCCGCGGGCCCGGTGGCGTCGGCCGGCCCCGCTCCCCGTACCGTTGAGGCGTGTACCGGTTTCTGCTGACCCCGCGCTGGCTGGGAGTCCACCTCTTCGTCGTGCTCGCCGTGCCGTTCTGCGTCTTCATGGGCAGTTGGCAGCTGAGCCGCTTCGAGGACCGGATGAACAGCCACCACGTGGCCGAGCAGGCCCCGAAGGCCGCCGCGTCCGCCGCCCCGGTCCCGCTGGCCACCGTCCTCCCGGACACCAAGGCGCAGGTCACCCAGGACACCACCGGCCGCACGGTCACCGCGACCGGCCGCTACGACACCGGCCACCAGCTCCTGGTCCCCGGCCGTGACCTCGGCGACCGCACCGGCTACTACGTGCTCACCCCGCGGCGTACGGCGGGCGGCGCGGCGCTGCCCGTCGTCCGCGGCTGGCTGCCCGGCGAGGCCTCGTCCGCGACGCCCGCCGCCATCCCGGCGGCGCCCGCGGGCGACATCACCGTCTCCGGCGCCCTGCAGCCCCCCGAGAACACCGGCACCCAGGGCGTCCAGTCCGCCGGCGGACTGCCGCAGGGCCAGCTCGGGATGATCAGTGCCGCGTCGCTCGTCAACGTGCTGCCGTACGAGGTCTACAGCGGTTGGATCACGGTCACCGACGCCACCGCCCCGCTCGAGCCGGTGCCCCCGGCGGCCCCCAGCAACACCGGGCTCGACCTCAAGGCCTTCCAGAACCTGGGCTACACCGGCGAGTGGTTCGTCTTCGCCGGCTTCGTGGTCTTCATGTGGTTCCGGCTGGTCCGCCGCGAGGCGGAACTCCGCGAGGACACCGCGCTGGGCCTCATCCCGGACCAGGACCCGGCCGCTGAGAACCCTGAGAATGCTGAGAACGCGGCGGCGCCGGGCAAGCTGGAAGAAGCCCTGCCCGGCGACTGAGGACCCACCCGGTCAGAGCGCGTGCTTCATCGCGAAGGCCAGCTCCAGGCGGACCTGCTTGATCCGCTCCTCGACGACGAGCGAACCGTGCCCCGCGTCGTACCGGTACACCTCGTGCACCTTCCCCAGCGACACCAGCCGCTCGACATAGTTGTCGATCTGCCGGATCGGGCACCGCGGGTCGTTCATGCCCGCCGAGAGGTACACCGGCGCGGTCACCCGCTCGACGTACGTGATCGGCGACGAGGCCTCGTACCGCTCAGGAACCTCGGCGGGCGAGCCGCCGAAGAGCGTGCGGTCCAGGGACTTCAGCGCCTCCATCTCGTCGGTGTACGAGGCGACGTAGTCGGCCACCGGGACCGCCGCGAGCCCCGCCGTCCAGGCGGTGGGCTGGGTGCCGAGCCCCAGCAGCGTCAGATAGCCGCCCCACGAGCCGCCGGAGAGCACCAGCTTCGCCGGATCGGCCAGCCCCGAGCCGACGGCCCACTCGCGGACCGCCGCGACGTCCTCCAGCTCGATCAGCCCGACGCGGTGCTTGAGCGCGTCCGTCCACTCGCGCCCGTAGCCGGTGGAGCCGCGGTAGTTGAGCCGTACGACGGCGAAGCCGTGGTCGACCCAGGCCGCGGGCCCGGCCGCGAAGGCGTCGGAGTCGTGCCAGGCGGGGCCGCCGTGCACCTCGAAGACCGTCGGGAAGGGCCCGTCGCCCTCGGGCTTCTGGACGAGGGCGTGCACCGGCCCGCCGGGGCCGTCCACCCACACGTCCTCGACCGGCACGGAGTCCGGGGCCTTCAGCCCCGGCGCCTCCAGCACGATCCCGCCCGTCGTGGACCGCACGACCGGCGGCAGCTGCGCCGACGACCACAGGTACTCCACGGACCCGTCGGGGCGCGCGGTGGCGTTGCTCACCGTTCCCTGCGGGGTCTCCAGCCGGAGCAGCGCACCGGCGGCCAGGTCGTAGCGGAACATCTCGCTGCGCGCCTGGTACGAGTGCACGACGAGCAGCGCCGAACCGTCCGGATACCACTCGGCGGAGACATCGCCCGGCAGGTCGATCGCCAGCGCGGTCTCCTCGCCGGTCGTCACGTCCCACACCATCGGCAGCCAGCGCCCGGCGCGCTGGTGCCTGACGAGCAGCCGGGTGTCCCCGGCCACGGGAGCGAAGCCCAGGCAGTCGAGACCGAGTTCCTCGGTGCCGCCGCGGGAGTCGTCCAGCTCGGCGACGGTCGAGCCGTCGAGCCGCACCACGCGCAGCGCGCCGTGCATCGCGTCGCCGTGCTCGGTGTGCTCGATGACGAGCAGCGTGCCGTCCTCCGACAGGTCGCCGACGCCGGCCGACTCCGCGTGCCGGTAGATCTCGACCGGTGCGGCGCCCGGCCGCACGACGTGGACGGACGTGCCCTCGTCGTCCGTCGACCGGCCGATCACGACGGTGCCGTCCGCGCCGAGCGCCAGCCCGGCCGGGTACGAGGCGTCGAGTCCCGGCGTGGCCGGCTCGTCCTCGCCGCCGCCGAACGGCTGGCGCATCCACACCCCGAACTCGTCCCCGTCGGTGTCCGAGAACCACCACACCCACTCGCCGTCGCGGGACAGCGTGCCCTCCGTCGTCCCGTTCGGCCGGTCCGTGGCCTGGCGGCGTTCGCCGGTGGTCCGGTCCCAGGCGTACAGCTCGTACGTGCCGGTGGCGTTCGACACGAAGAGGCAGCGCTGCGGCGCGTCCTCCGCCCACTCGGGCAGCCCCACCCGAGGCGCCCGGAACCGCTTTTCCCATTCCGGCATGGCAGCCGTGACATCACTCATGCCTCCATCAAACCCGATGGCCGGCCGCCTTCACCCCGACTATCGTCACTCCCCATGTACACGAGGACCCCGGCGGACCGGCGGGAGACCGATCGCGCCAGGTGGGACGTTGGGGTCTCCCCAGCCGGAGGTAGGGGAAGCGTTCCGATCCACACGGCGAGCGAGTCCTACGATCCGGACACCTTCCGGGCCGGCCAGGACGTGATCCGCCCCTTCGAGGCGGCGGAGGTGGGATCGGTCACCGGGAAGTCGCTGCTGCACCTGCAGTGCCGCCTCGGCCTCGACACCCTCTCCTGGGCGCTCCGCGGCGCCTCCCGGGTCGTCGGCCTGGACTTCTCCGAGCCCGCCGTCGACGCCGCCCGCGAGCTGGCCGCCGACCTGGGGCTCCCGCCCGACCGGGCGTCCTTCGTCGCCGCCGACGTGTACGACGCGGCCGAGGCCGTCCCCGACTCCTCCTACGACATCGTCTACACCGGCACCGGCGCCCTGTGCCGGCTCCCCGACATCGTCCGCTGGGCCGAGACCGCCGCGTCCCTCGTCGCGCCGGGCGGCTTCCTGTACCTCGCCGAGTTCCACCCGCTGACGGACGCCCTCGACGACGAATCGGGCTCCCGGATCGCCCACGACTACTTCACTCGCGACGCCTGGGTCGACGAAGCCCCGGGCACCTACGCGGACTTCGACGCCCCGACGGTGAACAACCGCACGGTGGAGTGGGCGCACACCCTCGGCGACGTCGTCACCGCGATCGCCGCCACCGGGCTCCGGCTGGAGTTCCTGCACGAGCATGACGCGACGCTCTTCCAGCGCTTCGGGACGCTCGAACGCGACGGGCAGGGATCCTCCGGGAGGGGCGACGGCTTCTACCGGCATCCGCCGGGCACCCCGCGCGTGCCACTGATGTACTCGCTGCGGGCTTCCCGCGCGCCGGACCTGCCCCAGCCCTAGCCCGGCGGGATCCGGAGGACGGCCGTCCCGCCGTCCGGATCGATCCGCGACCGGGGGCGGTGCCCCGTCCCCCTCCTCGTCGCGCAGCGCCGGCGACGTCCTGCGCTGCTTGAGCTCCTCCTGCTTGCCCGCCGACAGTGTCGCGTGCAACAGCTCGAACCCCGTCGACGCCACCTGGCCCTGCCGTCCGGCCCCCCGCCACGGCAGCATCCCGGCCCGCCCGGCCCGCCCGGCCCGCAGCATCGCCTGATCGACGAACGCGGCGACCGTCAGCGGACCACCAGACCCGGCAGCGTCATATCGACGAACGCGGCGACCCCCAGCGGACCACCAGACCCGGCAGCGTCATGAGGAAGATGAAGGCCATGCCCCCGAGCACCCCTCACCGGAGCCCGGGGGGCGAGAGCCCGTCAGGCGCGATCCGCGGTGAGGGCGTACGACGGCAGCGGCTCGTTGCCCTTGCTCTTCGCGAGGGAGCCGAGCACATCGAGCTGGCTGGTGAGGAACTCCCGCGCCAGCGGCGACAGATCCGCGAACCGCTCGTCGGAGCCGGCCATCCGCCGCGCGGCGTCCACCTCCCAGTCGGCGTCCTGCAGACCCGTCGTGTCCACGTCCTGCTCGGACGCCACCCGCCACCCGGCCTCCGCGAGAATCCGCAGCAGCGCCTCGTGCGAGAACGGCGTCCGCACGTTCCCCTCGCCCCGCGCCCCGACCGCCTCGACATGGCCCTGCACGAGCACGGCGAGCAGATGCGGCAGCTGCTCCACACCCCGCGGACGCAGATCCCACTCCGAGAAACACAGCCGCCGCGCCCACGGCCGGACGCGCGTCAGCGTCCTGAGCAGCTGGTCGAGGGAAGCGAAGTACCAGGAGCAGTGCGACAGCACGACGTGGTCGAACGCGTCGTCCGGGAACGAGACCGCCTCGTCGAGGACATCGACGCCGAACCGGATGTCGATCCGCGACCCGAGCGGCCCGGCCGCCAGGAACGCCGCCGACTCGCCCAGCGTGACCGGACTGCCGTACGAAGGCTCCGCGATGTCCACCCCGACCACCCGCCCGCCGGGCCCGACCGCGTCCGCGAGCACCGCGGTCATGTCCCCCTGCCCGCACCCGACTTCCAGCACCGAGGCCCCGGCGGGAATCCCCCAGCCGTCCACCAGCCCCACCCGGAACCGCGTCTGATCCCGCAGCACCCCAAGATGTCCCACCGCGGCCGCCATGGCTCCCGCGATCGTCTCGACCCTGCCCACAAGAATCTCCCTGCACCGATCCCGCTGCCCCCGCCGCAGCGACTGTAGGTGAGAGATCACCGAAGAGCCCGGCCTTTTCCGCCCCCGGAAACGAGTCAGGGCCCTGATCATCAATGATGATCAGGGCCCTGAACTGCAATGTCACCAGTCGGGGTGGCGGGATTTGAACCCACGGCCTCTTCGTCCCGAATCACGGGCAGCGCGGTTTCTGAGGTCATCTACGCACGTCAGCGGTGGCGCGAGGGTCGTTGACGGTCGCTGTTGGCCGGGCTGGTTGCTGTACTTCGCTGCTGTACTTCCGGTGCGGTTCGAGACCCGAGGTGCATTCCGCAGAGGCCGCAGCGTCGCATCCGGATGCCGATCAGCGCGTGGAGTCGCTGCTACGCCTAGTCGATTCCATGACATCGCAGACCCGGTGAAGCTTGAGATGTCCCGATTCAGGGTCTTGCGGGCGGCACGTACAGGTGACCGTCCGGTGCCAACGCAGCCGGGAATGCTGCGTGGAGTTTTTGAAGGCCGCACTGTTAGCCGACCTTGGAACAAGCCCACCGTACGGCGGAGCGCTGAGATCCCAGGCAGATGTCAGCGGCGTCAGGGAGACTGCCCAGCGTGAAGACGTTCCTTGTGCTGTCAGTCGAACTGGCGGCCCTCTGCGCCGTGGCAGTTTTGTGGTCTTATGTGCCTCTCCGTACTTGGGTACGACGGCGCATACTTGAACCCTTCGATCGACGGGTGACGCAGGAGGTCAAGCGTCGAAGGCAGATAGCGGCTCATCGACACGCTGAGGTGCTCTTGGCTGAGGCGCGGGAGGTGCTGCCGGGGGTCGCGACGGGGCAAGTCCCGCCTGGCCATGGACTGCCCCCTATATGGGTGGTGAAGTGGTGGTACGCAGCTCAAGTCGCTATTCCGGCCTACTTGGTGTGCCTGGCTGCCTTTGCCCTCTTGACGTGGAACGCGGGTGCCATCTTTGTTCGCCATCCCCGATCAGATGGACCCGATCGAAGTGGGCCTGACCCACTGAGAATGCTGATGGAGCGGGTGGTTGCCGTGCCGGGGGCAGTTCGTGCCTGGGATGGGCCGGCTGAAGCATTTGAGGCGCTCCGCGGCGTCTTGGTTGTCTTGCTCCTGCTGATGGCGATACCACTCATCCGCCGAGTCGTCGCAGCTCTCTCGCAGGGACAGGAGCAGCGGCAGCGCCGTGAGCGAGCGTGGAGGGAATCATTTGTTTCCCCTAGTGATTATTTGCGGTGTTGGCCAGTGGTGGTGCTGCTTGTTGCTGCTGTGCAGTGCGCTCGTGCGCTGAGGCAATGGGAGGCCGGACAGCCCGGGAAGGACGTACCCCGGATTTCACTTAGGGCAGCGGAGCGGGTCGTTTGGCAAGCGCCCCGGATACGTCGCGGCAAGGCTCGGGCGCATCACGAGCGTGTTGTTGCTGCTCACACGGCGCGGGTTGTTGGGGCGCTCCGCGAGGCGGAGGCGCAGCAGGATGCTGACCCAGGTCGCGCGCTGAGAGATCTCACGGTGCTGCTTCTTACGATTGCAGAGCGCTATGCCGAGGGGCGCGTAGGCCAACTGCTCGATGAAGATCAAATCGACAACGCTGAACCGGTTGTGCCCAGAGAACGGCTGCGTATGGCGGCTGTTGGCGCTGTGGTCGTTCTGGCCCTGTCGGGCGCTTCGATAGCTGGTCTTCCCGAACCGGCCCTTGCTGCACTGTTCCCCGTACTGGTGTTGGCTGCCGTGCTTTTGCTCAACCGAGGGAAAGTCCCTACGCCGGCACAACTGACCGATCTGATCATCCCTCGGTAGCCGCTTCGTCTTGCCTCTTCCCTGCCCCTTGGGGCGGCGAAGGAGCCGCCTTCCGGCCAGGAAGCTTGCGCTCGGGTCGCAGTCGGCTCGCAAATCGACAGAGTTGGACAGACGGCAGGCGTCCTGCGTCGGGCCCGTTCGTACAGCTCCTTCGCGTAGGGTTTCGCCGATGTAGCCGGAGACACCACCGGTAACGTCCTGCGCACCAGCTTGGACATGCTGCTGGCTGATGCCTACCGCCGTAACCCCTAGCTCGGAGAGTTCGGGCAGGGTCTCGACGCCTGTCCGAGCAGGTTGCAGGTTCTTAGAGGGCGGTTCGTGAGCCTTTGGAAGGCCGTAAGTGCTGGTCCTGTCGGACGTTCGTCGGCGACCATTTCGATACCAGGCGGCGCTACGCGATACTCATCCCATGAAGTGGTTCGAGCAGGCCCAGGCAGCGGAACAGCGGCGGGATTGGAATACGGCTATCGCGTTGGTAAGCGCACGCGCCGAGTGCTACTCCGCCGATTCCTCCGCACACAGCAACCATCTGTGGCACATGGATTTGCTCGCCCGTGCGGAACGGCTCACGGAACTTACAGAACTCGCTCTAACGGATTTGCACGCGCGTCGGAGACTCAACAGATCGCTTCGCGAACGGGGGATGGAGGCGGCGCTGCGCGGCCGCGCCAAGGATGGCGACCGTGGAGCGCTATACGGCCTCGTGCGGCTGCTGTGCGAGACGAGTCGGCTTCATGAGGCCCATCGAGCAGTCCAAGACCTCGGCCCGGAGGATCAGTACGCGCACCAGATCGTGGCTGGCTTCCCATCGCCATCGAGCGGTGCACGGTAACGCTCCGCACCTGCTGCTCTGACGATCAGGGGGCGGGGATGGTTGGCGAATTGAGCCCGTTCCGGGTGAGGCTGAGGCAGAGTCGCCAACCGCCTGCTCGGTCGGTCACTGCATTCTTGTGAAGGTGCCAACGTCATTCTCGGTGAGGATGTCGAGCTTGACCAGGCGTTTCAGCTTGGCGCGGGTGCCTTCGATGTTCTTCGGCAGCAGTTCGTGGTCGAGGGCTTGGCAGACGTCACGGGCCCGGAGGGCGTCGGTGGCCTCGTTGAATACGGCGAGGATGCGGGGGTAGTCCGGGTGCTCGGGTAGGTCCGGCGAGCCGGGCTGGGCGGGGATCCGGTCGGCGAGGGCAGTGACCGTCTTCCGGGTGATCGTCAGGTGTTCGAGGTGGGTCTCGGTCTCCCGGAGCCGGGCCTGCAGTTCGCCGATCTGGGTGCGGAGGTCATCAGCCATGGCCCTGGCGGCGTCCTCTTGGATGCCGAGCGCGTCGAGCAGGGGCTGGATGTTCACGTGGTCACCGTCTGCGGGTCGCGCCAGGTGGGGGTGTTCGCACCGGTGAGCCGGCGAGCCATGATCTGGGTCATGGCCCAGTAGACGCGGGAGACGGACGAGGATGGGCGGTGCTCGTAGTCACGGGCCAGGCGCCGGTGCAGTATCAGGATCCCAAAGGTCTGCTCGACCACCCACCGCTTCGGCTGCGGGATGAACCCTTTGTTGGTCGACCAGGGCTTCAAGAACCAGGTCGCAGCCCACGGCACCCGCCTCGGCATCGACGTCGAAACCGTCGAACGCAACCCGCAGCATGGATCGGCGTGTCAGTATTGACGCAGAAACTAAAGTGCGGCAGCATGATCGCCACGTCGATTAAAGTTCACTCTCGTGTCGACGTCTCTTCCAGGGGGTGGCTTCTTGTCGCTGCATGCTTCTCGTTTCGACCGGTTGATCGGTGACCCGGCTCCACGCGTGCGCCGTCACGTGATCTGGGCGCTGACGACGGGTAACCAAGAAGCGATCGACGCCTACGACTTCAGCACTTACAGCGATGGTCATACCTTCGGAACCAACCGTTGGCGGTTCTGCGTCGGTGCGCTCAAGGAGGAGGAGCAGCTCAAGGAGCTGCTCCCGGAGGCCCGGGCCCTGCAGGTGGGTAACACCTTCATGCTCGCCGTCGGCGGGGCGGTGCTGTATCCCGTCTGCTACGCGAATGACTCCACCACCGACGTGCGTGCGATGCGGGTACGAACATCCCACATTCGCCAGGAGATGTTTGCCGCCTACGGTGGTCTGCCCCAGCAGGTCCAGATGGCGCTTCAGATCAGTGAAGGCATCGACGGCCAGGAATGGGCGGTCGACGAGCTGGAAGAAGTATTGGAAGAGCTCCCCGACCAGCCGAAGATGCTGTTGCTCGCGTACGCCAGCAACCGAGAGGGCGGTCTGCTCAAGTGCTACGTCGGTGAGGCTACGCTGGGTTCCTCGGGCGCTGTGAACTGGGACTGGCTCGAGCCGCTGCCCATCTCTGACGCTGAGGGTGGCGCCGGAGGTTTGTCGGTTGTGGCGCCCACTGGCCCGGACACGCCTGGCTTCAGCACGGGCGAAGAGCACCCCATCAACCTGGAAGACGCGGACGAATCCGCGAATGAGAGTGATGAGCGTTAAGCAGCCCCCCCTTTCCCTGGCGCCGGTCCTGCCACTGGATGTTTCCTCATCTGTGGCCGCAGCCTTTGACGGTGCGCGGCTCACGCAGGCCCGGCGCCTCGCCGGCTGGACCAAGAAGGAGCTGGCAGCCAAGATCGACGTCACGCCCGCTGCCGTGGGTCAATATGAAGCCGGTGCCATTCGGCCCCGCCCGGAGCAGGTTCGCCGCCTTGCCGACGCCTTGGGAATGCCCAGCGCCTTTTTCACCGTCGGCCGCCCGCGAGCAGCGCTAGACACCGCTGCCGTGCACTTCCGCTCCCTGCGTTCCGCTCCAGCGCGCGAACGGGAGCGAAGCCTGTCCTTCACGGAACTCCTATGGGAACTGGCACACGCACTGGAGTCCTACGTCCGGCTGCCAGAAGTCGATCTGCCCGGCTGGGACGGCGGTGAGACGATCCCGGACCTTCCTACCGATCCGCAACAGGCGGCTCGCGCCCTCCGCGCCCGCTGGGGCTTGGGTGACGGCCCTATCCCGCACCTCGTTCGTCTCTTGGAGTCGCGCGGCATCGTGGTGACGGTACTTCCCTACCTGAACCCCGACAGCCGCAAATTGGACGGCTTCTCCACAACCAGGCTGCCGCGGCCCGTAGTCGTACTGAACGACGAACGTGATGACGTCTACCGGCACAGATTCAGCTGCGCTCACGAGTTGGGCCACCTGCTATTGCACGGTGAGGCCCACCCCGGAGACATCCAACACGAGCGCCAAGCTGATTCCTTCGCCGCGGAGTTTCTCACTCCCGCAGCGCGGCTGGCGAGTTCGCTGCCAACACGGGTCGACTTCACCGTTCTGGGGAAGCTGCAACACACATGGGGCGTGTCACTGGACTCCCTCCTCGTGCGATGCCGAGAGCTAGGGCTACACAGCGAAGCGGTGAGCGGCCGAGCGTGGAGGCATCTCAAGGCCCTCCGAACACGCGGGCTCTTGCCCTTCACATCGGTGCAAGGCTTCTCGGGTGAGGTGCCAGTGCTACTGCAGCGAGCCCTTGAGATGGCGCGGCGCAAGGGCCTGACGACCCAGCACTTGGCCCAGCAACTCCACTGGCCCGAGCGCATGGTCTGCGAGTTTCTCGCCCCGCAAGACTCGCGACCGACCCTTCAGCTGGCGGAGGAGCAGTTGTGATGCCAGGAGTGGCGCTCGCTGATCCAAATACCGCTAGCGACGCTCCCAAGAAATTGAGTAGCCCAACGGAACGAAGCTGTCCAGCTGGGACACCTCCCTACTGGTGGAAGTAGGCGAGGGTTTTGGGCGACGGTTGGCGTTTACGGCGGTGGTTTCGTCGGAAGAGGATCGACGAGCCGGTTCCGGCGGGGGATAGGGCAATCGTCGCCGATCGCCCGGAGGAACGCGGCGCTGATGCCATTCATCTCGGCGGCGCAGCCCATGGCGTAGGCGGCAACTGAGTCCGTATTTCGAGCTGTCGGGGCATCTGTCGCTAGGGTCGTGTCCATGAACCTTGGCGACGTGGACTACTCCTGGCTGCCGGACCACCAGCTTCACGTGGTCGCGACGCTGGCCCATGTGGATCACACGATCGAGCGGGCGCTGCGGCTGATTCATGACTACACCGAGCAAGGACCGATCACGTTTGCCGAGCGAGTCACGGGCGACCGGATGGAGGTTGTGGTCGAGGCACTTGCGCCCCTCCCCGAAGCGGTGCCCCGGCTCGTGGCTGACGCTCTTACCCAATTGCGGGCTGCGTTGGAGCACACCCTGTACGCGGAGGTTGCCGCCGGTCTCGGACGGCCTTTGACAGAAGAGGAGGCGAGGGCTGTCGAGCTGCCCGCCACCACGGACGCTGGGGCGCTCACCAAGTGGTTCCGAGACGGTCGGCGGCGCCGGCCTCCGCTGCTGTACGTCGGCACGCCTCTTGCGCAGCGTATTGAGCGGCTGCAGCCGTTCCAGCTGGGGAGCCCCGATGAGCATCCGCTGCGGCTCTTGGCCGTCCACACCAACCTGGCCAAGCACCGTACCCCCGCTGTCGCGGCGACCCGCCTCGGGGGCGTGTACCCGGATGATCCGCGCAGCGACCTGACCGTTGCGCTTCCCCTCAAACCGCGGCCCCAGCCGGGCGACGGCCTGCCACTGCAGGAAGGGGACGTACTTGTCAGCGCCCCACACGGCGCCCGCATTCCGTTCTCAGTGGTACCGACCGTGTCTTTGCAGCGGCCTCACACCGGGGTGTGGGCCATCGCCGCCCATGAACTGGAGCTCCTTGAAGAATGGGTGCGCACCGTAGCCATTCCCGTTCTTGTCACCGGGAACGACGAAGTGAGTCTGCTGCCCCCGCAGCTCGACATCGCGGTCGGGCACGGGGATCTACGAGCAGAACTAGCAACGGCGGGCCGCACAGCCGCTGTTGCGCGCGCCAGCGGCAGGGCCGCGGCTGTCGTCGGGCGTGCTGGTCTCGTCGAGGTTCTCGCTCCTTCCGCTGGAAGCCATGAGGCGGAAACGGTCCGGATCTGGCTCGATTCGTTGGGCGACGAGGCAGTCGTGGAACGTGTCGTTCGTCTGGGACGTGTAGGCGGCCACCCATACGAAGTGATCAGGGTGTGTCGCGAGCTGATCGCCGAAGCCCTCAGCCACAAGGAGCGCAACCCGGAGTCTTCGCGCACGGACAGCGGCGAGGCGTAGGAACGGGCGGCGGGTCTGACCCGGGAGGTCCCGACCATGCCTGGCGCGGGGCGGCGTTATGTGGCCGGGTGGCAGACTTGCACGCGCGAGCCGGTGCGGTCATCCCGTGGACGCGGTCTTGAGGCTCTCCACGATCTGGGGCGGCAGTATGGCCCGTGCCGGGGCGCTGTCGGCAGAGGCGAGGTAGGCAAGGAGTCTTGTCGGCTGCTCCGGTCGGCCGAGAGGGACCGGTTCGACGCGGCGCCACCCCCGAGCGGACGCCGCCTTGATAGCGGTCAGGTAGGTGTTCTCGCTCATGCACCCCAGGGTCCGGGCGCGCATGAGCAGAGCGGCGAGGGACACCTGCCATTGCCGTTTGAGCGCGAACAGGGCCGGCCAGTCGACCGTGGTCGGCAACTGGTCGCGGATGTCTTCGGCGGGCATGAGGAAGGCCGCCGCGAACTGGTGAGCTTGGGTCTCGACCTCTTTGACACCCCAGATCTGCTCGCCGTGTAGGACGAGGTGGGCGAGTTCGTGGGCGCTGTCGAAGCGGGATCGGGCCCGGTCGTTCTTGTCGGTGCCCAGCACGATGACCGGATGGTCGGAGAAGGGCAGGGAGAAGGCGTCAACGTCCGTCTTGTCGAGGGGGAGGCGGGTCACCGCGATTCCGTGCATCTCGAGAAGTTCCACGACGTTGGGGACCGGTCCTGAGGGTAGTCCCCACATGGCCCGTACCCGGGCTGCGGTCTCCTCGATCTCGGCCCGCTCGGCCTGCAATCCGCTCACAGGGAGCATCGGCACGTCGCCAGAGCAGAATCGTTGCGCGGACGAGGCGTGGACGGCCAGATCGTGGGCGACGTGCGCGATGGCCCGCGCGCGGCGGCGGTCGGACACCGAGGTCCGGCGCAGCGACCGGAAGAAGCCCTCATGACTTTCGACCATCGCTTCATGGAAGAACTCCGGGGGTACCGCAAGGACCCCGGCCAGGACACCGGTCGTGTCGGGGCTGGGCCGCGCCGCGCCGCTCTCGAACTGGCTGATCGCGGCAGGAGTGAGCCCGCTCTCGCGGGCGAGCTGCGTCTGGCTCAGCCCGGCCAGTTCGCGGGCGGTCCGCAGCCGAGTGCGCTCGAACGCCTGCGTGCTCATCTTTCCCCTTGCTCTACCTGTCTGATCTTGGTCTCCACATCTTGGCGGAACACGGATCCCGAACACGCTTCAAGGTGCGTGGCCGACACAGACCTTACGACACGCGCGTAGAAACACGCACAGAAATGCGTGCTGTGATATTAAGTACTCTCAACGGCGAAGATCCCGCCCCGGTGGGCGGAGCCTTCGAAAAACCCATGGTTCGGGGGCGGTTGAACTGATGGAGCGCTTCCAGATACTGGCCCTCGACGGCGGCGGCTTCCGCGGCATGTTCTCCGCCGCGGTCCTGGCCCGCCTTGAAGAGGATCTCGGTGTCCGCATCGCCGACCACTTCGACCTGATCGCGGGCACCTCGACAGGCGGAATCATCGCGCTGGGCCTCGGACTCGGGCTGTCCCCGCAGCAAATCCTCGAGTTCTACACCGAGCACGGGCCGCGCATTTTCCGGGACCGCAGCCGCATGCGGGGCCTGAGGCACCTGGTGCGCGCGAAGTACGGCACGGAGCCGCTGCGCGCGGCCCTCACCGAAGTCTTCGGCGACCGGACCTTCGGAGAGAGCACCAAGCGTCTGGTAATCACCTCCTACAACATCGCCGCCGACGACGTGTACCTCTTCCGGACCCCGCATCTGCCCGGCCTTAAGCGCGACTGGCGCGAGAAAGCCGTCAACGTCGCGCTGGCCACATCCGCCGCACCGACCTACCTGCCCGGGATGGCGCTGGACGGAGCACGGCTCGTCGACGGCGGTGTCTGGGCGAACAACCCGGCCATGGTCGCGCTGACCGAGGCAGTGGGCCCGCTGGGCGTTCCCCTCGACACGATCCGGGTGTTCAGCCTCGGGACCACCACCGACGTCCGCCACCGCCACCACCGTCTCGACCGCGGCGGCCTGCTGCCCTGGGCCGGGGACGCCGTCGAGGTGCTCATGCGCGCCCAGAGCGAGAGCGCGGCAAAACAGGTACGCCACTTCGTCGGCAAGAACAACGTGCTCCGCCTCAACCCGACAGTCCCCACCGGCGCTGTCGCCCTGGACGACGTCGATATCAAAACCCTGTCGGGACTGGCCGGACACGTCAGCCGCGACGTCTCCCCGGCCGTCCACCGCACCTTCTGCGATCACCACGCAGCGGCATTCGTCCCCCTCTACCCCGCTCGTAAGGAAATATCGTGAACGCGTTCCACCAGACGCGGGACAACACCGACTCGCTCGAACAGATGCTGTCCATGCTGCTCGACGGCGCCGTGGAAGTCCTCGACATCTCCCCGGACCTCCACGACACCGCGGTCCGGCGCTACAAGGAGGTCGGGGCCTGGCTCGCGGAGAACGGCAACCCCGGATGGGAGATCCACTCCCAGGGCTCCTTCCTCCTCGGTACCGTGGTCCGCCCCGGCACGGAGAGCGGCGAGTACGACATCGACCTCGTCTGCCGACTCCCGCTGAAGCAGGAAAGCACGTCGAAAGAAGGGCTCAAGAAGTGCGTAGGCGACCAGCTCGTCGCCTACCGGGGCTGGAAACAGCGCCAAGGCCACACCGACGGGCCGGACAGCCTCGAGCCCCGTCGCCGCTGCTGGACCCTCGGATACCCGAGCTTCCACCTCGACGTCCTGCCCGCCATCCCCGACGAGAAACACCGCCCCACGGGCATCCTGCTGACGGACAAGAACCTCCACAAATGGCAGCACAGCAACCCGCTCGGCTACGCGGATTGGTTCCGCAAACGCTCGGAACAGTCCCGCGCCCTTCTCGAAAAGCTGCACGCCAACGTCGCGGAGGTCCCCGAACATCACATCCGCAGCACCCTGCAGCGCCTCGTGCAGATCCTCAAGTGGCACTGCATGCTCTTCTTCGCCGAGGACACCGACAACCGGCCGCCGTCCATTCTCCTGACCACACTCGCCGGCCGCGCCTACCGCGGTGAAGACGACCTGTTCACCGCTGTCCGCAACGTGCTCGCCGCCATGCCGCGCTTGATCGAAAATCGCGAAGGCCAGTGGTGGGTTCCCAACCCCGCCCACGAAGAGGAGAACTTTACCGACAAATGGAACGAATACCCTGAGCGGCGCCGGAAGTTCCTTTCCTGGTTCGACGAGATCAGCACAACCATGGACAGCCTGTCCCTCATGGAGTCCAAGGGCCTGGACGTGGTGTACTCCCGGCTCGTCAAATCCTTCGAGGCCGGCCCCCTGATGCGCTCCTACGAGCGCTACGCGGCCCGTGAGAAAGCTTCCACCGTCCAGCGGATGAGCGCCACCGGACTGCTCTCCGCGACGGCCGTCGGTCCCCGCAGGAAGCCGAACACCTTCTATGGCCAGCATCCCGGCCCGCGCGGTTAACCTCGGCCGCCAGATGGCCGCGATCAAAGCGGTCATCCCCGGTGTCCAGGCTGCCGTACGAGGTGGTGAACTCGTCTGCACGTTCACCCTGCAGCCCACTCCTGCGAGTAGGAACTACTCGGCTCGGGTCGTCTACCGCCACCGGCGCAGACCACGCGTGACCATCACTGATCCGCCGCTGGCGCTGCATCCCAACGCCACGGCTCTCCCGCACGTCTATCCCGACGGCACCCTGTGCCTGTATCTGCCCGGAGAGTGGAAAGAGCACATGTTCCTCTCGAATACGATCCTGCCGTGGATTTCGGCATGGCTCCTGCACTACGAATTCTGGCTGGTCCTGGGACGCTGGACCGGAAGCGGCGACGAGCACGTGGTGCCGTCACCCGCGAGCCGAAATATGTAGGCGATTCATGGGGTGTCGTCGACGTTGCCTGCTTCCGCATGACAGAACAGCCTCCTTTCCCCTATTCGGTCGACCTCCCCTGGGCAGGGGGAGGTCGACCGAGAGGGCGACGTCCTGTGTCAGGGGCTGCCACTGCTTGAAGGTATGGGGCAGTTCAGGATGTGGTGTGGCGGCCGAGGGCCAGGTGCGGGTAGCCGGCGTGGATGCGATCGCCGAGCTCGGCACCGATGGTGGCGATGAACTCGTCGAGGCGCGTGATGGCAGCTTCGATGCTGGCGGCTTCGCCCTTGAACTCGAACTCGATGAAGGTGCCGAGGCTGGCGACGTCATCGAAGGCGACGGCGATGTCCCCGTCGCTGGTGGTCCATTCCTCGCGAACCTTGTCGACGGTGGCGATCTCCTTGTAGTCGAGCGCTTCCAGGAGCAGAGTGACGGCCTTCGGATCGGTGACGGCCGACTCGTACTCGTCGCAGTGCGTCTTCAGCTCGGCCTCGATCGGGTGCCACCGCTTGAAGTTGAGGGACGCGGTGTTGTCCTCGACGCGGACTCGCAGCCATTCGGAGATCGTTGTTGGGGCGAGGAAGTCCCGATGGGGAGCGTTGTAGTAGGTGTCGATCTGGCGGGACGCCTCGCCGGGCTTGGCTTCCATGCGGGTCAAGGTGTCCTTGACCGTCTGGGCCGGGACCGCGAGCCGGTACTTCTGCTCGACCTCGGTGTACTCCACGGTGTGTCCTTTGCTGCTGGGGGGCGTGGGTCAATTCTTTCGATGGGCGTTGGTGCCGGGCTGGGAATCGGTCATCTTCTCCCGTACGGGTGACATGACGGCGTGCAGGAAGTCCATGTCCTCGTCGGTGATCGGTTCGTCGGCTCGGGCCAGCGTGGTGCTGATCTGGGAGGCGTCTCGGAATCCGATGAGAGCGACGGCCTTCGGAGCGTCGTGCAGCGCGTACTGCACTGCGGCTCTGGCCAGGTCATGAGGGGCGGTGCCGAACCGTCGTCCGATCCGGTCCACCGCGGCTGCCAGCAAGCGCAGAAGATCGGTGTCGACCGGTTTGGCAGAGCGGTGGTCGGAGGCGCTGAAGGCGCGTTCGGAGCCGGTCCGGCGGGTGCCCAGGAGGAGGCCCTGTCCGAGGACTTGCTTGATCAGGACGCCGAGTCCTTCGGCGCGCGCGAACGCGAAGATGTCGGTCTCGCCGAGCAAGTACCGGGGGCTCCTCAGGTTATGGCGGACGGTGAGCACGTCCGGGCGTACGGATCGGAGCAGGTGCAGGAAGCGGCGCGTCTCGGCCGCGTGGGGGTGACTGGGCTGGCCTGCCCATTCCAGGGCGAACCGGTGGGGTGCGCGCATCCCGATGGCTCGGATCATGCCCCGATCGCGCAACTGGACGATGGTGTCGATCGCTGGTTGCAGGTAGGTGTCTCGGTCGCCGAAGTCGCTGCTGTGCAGGTGGTACAGGTCCAGGTAGCTGGTCCCCAGGTTGTCCAGGGTCGTGGCGAACTGGCGGTGTATCTGGCTGGGGAGGTATGGGTGTCGGGCGGTGCCGGCGAAGTATCCGACTTTGCTGGAGATCACGAGGTCCTTGCGGGTGGTCTCGCGTAGCAGGCGGCCGATGAGGCGTTCGGAGCGGCCGAGGCCGTAGACGTCTGCGGTGTCGAAGACGGTGACGCCCAATTCGCGTGCGCGGACCAGCCCCGCGTATGCGGCGTCTTCGTCCACCCCGTCCCAGCCGATCGGTGTCCCGTTGTTGACGGCGGGACCGCCGATGGTCCAGCATCCCGCACCGATCCGTGACACTTTTCGTCCGAGACCCGGCATGTCGTGGTGGTCCATCTGATCCTTCCTAAGTTCCGCAGGGGTCTGAGGCGTTGATCAGCTGCCAGCCGGTGGCGGACTCCCACCGGCCGTGTTCGTGGCGGAGCATTTTGGCGTGCTCTCCGCGCAGCCGCGCTCCTACCTGCTCGACGGTGGACGCCATGCGCTCGCGCAGCCGGTCGATCCGGGCCTCCAGCAAGGTGCCGATGAGGACGGTGAGCTGCTGTTCGGCGTGCTCCTCGACCGGTATCACGGGGTGGGTCTCGATGACGGCGATCATCTCGCCGAGGACGGTGAAGGCGGCGTCCTTAAGGACGACCCGGGCCGCGCGGACCGCGTCCCGCTGATCACCGTCGAGAATCTTCTCCAGCGACTTGAGCGTGTAGTCCAAGGCGAAGTTCCGGTCCACCCAGCGCTGTGCCCACGTGCTGGCGACTCCGATGCGCCAATCCGCGAACCGAGCATCCACTCGGCCCATCGACGGCCGCACGGAGCCGGTCAGGCCGCGTTCCTGTGCCTTCCGGGTGTAGGCGGCCCCGATCAGGCACTCCATGGAGACGAGCATGTAGGAGATGCCCGTGTGCAGAGGGCGGCCGGTCGCCGCCTGAGCCACGAACGCGTCATCCCGTACTCCTCGCACGATGTCCTCCGGCGCCAGGTGCGGCTGCGGATCCAGCAGGAGATCAGTGCGGCCTTGGAAGGCGTAGGTGGCCTTCAGCTCCTCCAGCGTCATCAGGTGGTCGAAGGTGATGTACGTGAAGCGCGTGGGGACGCCGAGCGCGGACAACGTGCGGATGGCCAGGGCGTTCTGCTCGCTGCCGGTCTCCTTGTTGAACCGGGTCAGGATGGAGTCGACGCCCGATTCCACGCCGAACAGCATCCGGCGCAGGCCCCGGTTCACGAGCGTGCGCCACATGTCGGCCCGCTCCACGTGCCACGCGGTTCCGCGGTCGGTCCGTACGACCTGGTCCACCCGGCAGCTCGACTCCCAGGCGAACCCGGCTTCGTGCAGCACCCGGCCGACGTCTAGCGCCCGGGAGACCGCATCGTCACCGCGGCCGATGAACTCCTCGTCGACCAGGTACAGGGTCCGCGACACCTCCGGATAGCGGTCGTAGACCTTCCGTAATTCGCCCAGCATCCACGGCAGCCGATCCGGGGCGGCTCCGGACCAGGTGCCCTTGTGGCCGCGCGGGCAGAACGAGCAGAAATTGGTGCACCCCCGGCTCGCTTCCAGCTGGGCCACCCCGTGGTGCTCGAACGTGGCGGGGAGAAGATCGAGTTCGGGGAAGATGTCTGCCGTCGCGTCGCGCGCTATCGGCTTGGCCGTGCGACGCCGGGCGATGGCTATGCCGCCTCCTCGGGCCGTTCCGTTGTAGCCCAGCGCGGGGATGTGCTTGCGCTCAAGGTCGCCGTGCCAGTGCCCGAGGAGCCCTTCGATCGTGGCTTCCCCGCCGGCACGGGCCACCAACAGGTCCGGGTAGCGCTCCAGGAGCAAGCCTTCGTTGCGTGCGGTGAGGCTTCCACCGACCACGATTACGGGCGGCCCCGGGAGGGCGAAGACCGTATCCAGCAGTTTGACCAAGAGGTCATGCTGGCCGAAGGTCGCGGACACGCCCAGGATGTCGGGAGCCTCGACCCGCACCCGGGTGATCAGGTCCTCCAGTGTCACGCCGAGCTGCATGTCTGCCAGGGACACGGTGCCCAGGAGGGTCGAGCGGGCGGCACGCGCCACATCGGAGATGCCTAACGGGAAGCGGGGCAGCGGGAAGTACTCCGGGTGGTACAGGGCGGCGAGCAGCACACGCGGGCGGCTGAACCGGCCCACGGCGTGCTCGTCCAGATCTGCCAGCGACAGCCAGGATCCGGCGTCCGCGAGGTGGAGGTGTCCCTCCAGCCAGGCCGGCCAGACACGCGTCTCGTGCGGCTGTCCGGACAGGTCCGCGACGACCCATTGCCTGTCGGCGCGTTCCAGGAGCACCAGGCGCCGCTCCAGTGTGCCGGTGACGTGGACTCGCCCGGTGTGGCAGGACGCGAGGGCTGAGCGCAGGGCTTCGGGGGCGATCGACAGGCCGTGGATGTCCTGTTCCGCCAACCGGTGTTGCTCGTCGGGTGATCCGGCCAGCCGGAGGATTTCTCGCAGCCTGGTGCCTGTGTCGAGGGACATGGACAGGGTCCTTCCGGGGGGAGGGGCGGGAGGTGGAATCCGGCGGCCGGGCGGGAACTGGCACCGCGCGGCCGTCGGGGTTTGTGGCGGGTGGTGACGGAGCAGGACGAACAGCCGGAGCACGGCTTACCGAGCGGCCCAGGGTTCACACCGGCAGGTGTGCGGGTTCGTCGGCGTTGGGCGGCAGGTCGGGGCGGGCGGCTGCCACGGGGACTCGTGCCGCCTGCGTTACGTGAGGGGCGAGGATCAAGGCTGGCGGGAGCAGACCCAGCAAGCCGAGCAGGGCCACGGCCAACCCGGGCTTCGAGGATCGTGGGACTGCCGCGTGCAGCCCGCTCACCGCCGGCCACCTTCCTGCGACGCGGCGGCGTAGCGGGCTAGGTGGTCAACGGCCTTGGCCAGCAGACGGAGGTTCGCTGCAGGGTCCTGTACGGGGTCCTGCACTACGGCTCGGGCGTGGCGGACGGTGTTCACCGCGATGTCGCGAGCCCGGGAATCCGCGAGGTTCGCGGCGTAGGCGTCGGCCGGGACCAGGAGGGCGCCGATGTGGGTACGGAGGCGTCCGCGCAGCACATCGGTGGCAGGCCCCGTCGGGCGGCCTTCGGCCAGGGCCAGGGCGAGCCGGACGTCACTGGCCATGTCGGCGGCGCTGGCCGGGGTCGTCATCGGGACTCCGCGGGCAGGAGCACCGCGTTGGTTGTGAGGATAAAGGCGCTTTCAGTGGGGGTTCTGCCGGTGGTGTGCACGGGCGTGATCACCGTTTTCCGTTCGATGAGCGAGCACGTTGTCTGTGCTGTTCAGTCAACGGGCGGGTACGCACGGTGAGGAGGTGCCAGGCTGTAGGCCAGTCGTAGGCCCGTGTAGGCCAGCTCAGGGCGGACATGAGGTCCTGAATGGCAGGGGGAGGGAGGGGCGAGGTGCCCGACAGCCCGGAGATCGGCTTACTGATCCAGCAGGCGTGTGCGGCACGTGGTTGGGGTCCGGCCAAGCTCGCCCGGGAGCTGGGGATCGCCGAAGGGCGAGGACCCGCCGGCCTCGACCGGCAATCCGTCCGCCGGTGGATGGTCGGCAAACGGAAGCCGGATTATTGGATGCCGTACATCGTCGACGTTCTCGAACTGGACGATCACTCGGTTGCAGCACCGGAATACGCCGAGCCCGGATCAGCGGTCGCCGATACCGTGGCGTCAGTCATCGAGTTGGGAAGGAGCGACGTGCTACGGCGGAACTTCCTCGCCGCGACGAGCGCATACGCCCTTGGCGCCATCAACCTTCCGGACCCGGAGGGCATCGTGCGCCGGACCAACCGTGCCGGAGCCGTACGGGTCGGCACCGGCGAGGTCGCCGCTGTCCGGCAGATGTCCCAGGTCCTCGGCGACGCGGCAGCCGAGCTCGGCGGCGGTCACGCCCGGCACCTGGCCGTGCGCTACCTCATCGAAGACGTCGGCCCCTGGCTCAACGGCAACTACACCGAGAAGACCGGCCGGGACCTGTTCGCCGCGACCTCCCAACTCGTCCACCTCGCCGGCTGGATGGCCCAGGACGAAGGCAATCAGGGAATGGCCCAGCGCTACTACGCGCACGCCTACCGCCTGGCAGCCGAAGCCGGCGACCCCGAACTGTCCGCGACCGCCCTCCGCGGCCTGGCCGTCCAAGCCATCGACCTCGGCCCGAGATTCCACGCCGTCGCCCTGCGGCTGTCCGAACGATGCGTCGACGCGGCGAAGACACTGGACGACGCGCGGGCCGTCTCGTACTACCAGACCACCCTCGCCGACGCCGCAGCCCTGGACGGCGACCGCCGCCTTGCGACCAAGGCTCTTGCAGCCTCGCAGACGGCGATTGAGAAATCCCCCGACGCGCCACCAGGGGACTCGTGGGCCTCCCACTTCAGCATCGGGCGATGGGCCCACCACTCGGGCATGATCCTCGCCAGGCTCGGTGACCTCGACGGGGCCACCGAGCACCTGCACCAGTCCCTGGATATCCACGGTCTCGACCGCCGCCGCAGCCGCGCTATCGTCCTCGCCGATCTCGGCCAGGTCCACGTGCGGCAAGGCGACCTCGACGCGGCACTGTCCACGTGGACAGCGTTCCTCGACTGCACGGACGGCATCAGGTCGGTGAAGGTCGGCGAGGCGGTAGAGGACATGTACGCCCGGCTGGACCGCTACAGGGACGTGCCCGAGGCAGAAGATCTCCGGCAGAGAGCAGAACCCTTGCGCCCCGCAGCGGAAGCCTGACCGGAAACGGCTCTGCACCGCTCCTGCTCATGGACGCTGGCGGCGCTGTTTGGAGGCGACGGCGTTCCGGACGTCCGCGGCCGACGTCACGGGTCCCGGAGCGGTGATGTTTCGTGCATTGCTGCTGCGGGCGATGGCTGCCTGGTGGCGTTTGCTGGTGGTTGCGGTGATGCGCCAGTGGAGGACTTCGGCGGGGGATTGCGCTGTGGTGAGTTCTCGCTGTTCGGCTGCGTCCCGCAGGGTTCGGTGGGGGTTGTCGCCGGCCTTCTCGGCTTGGGCGAGGGTGGCGGTCAGGGCGGGCCAGGCGGGGTCGGCGAGGATGCGGTCGGCGTGTTCGGGGATGGCTTGCCGCAGTGCTGCCTCGTAGCGGCGGGTGGCGTCGGGGCGGGGTGCCGAGCGGGCGAGGGCGGTCAGGGTGGGGCGGGCGGCCTGCTCGTAGGCGGCGCTCAGGGCGGCGAGCGCTTGTTGGGCTGCCGCTTGCTGTTGCTGGTGGTCGCGGACGTGGTGCCAGTGCATGGTGGCGCGGGTGATCAGGATGGCAATGGAGAGCAGGACAGCGAGACCGGTGCTGTCCTGGCCGCTGGTGGCGGTGTAGATCAGATCCTTCGCGGCCCGGCGCAAGGCGGCAGCCTGCTGGTGGTCGGCGCGGATGGTGGAGCGAGTGGCGCGATGGAAGGCTGCTGCGGCGGCGCGGAGTTCGGCCTTGCTGACCGTAGGGGCGGCGAAGGTGGCGGTGTCGAGGAGTTCACCGAAGGCGGCGAGGTGGGCTTGCGCTCCGGCGTCGTCATCGTTGTTGAGTACGGCCAGGGTGTGGCGGGCGGCGTCGGCGGCAGCGTGCCAGGGGTTGGCGACGGGGGTGGCCTGGTCTTGTGCGGCGAGGTGCTTGCGGATTTCGGGCAGGGACAGGTCGGGGGAGAGCTTGGAGCCGGAGTAGTAGATGGGTTCGCCGGCGGCGTTGGTGTCGCTGGGGTGGGCGACGCTGTAGCCGGTGATGTCGCCGGATGGGGCCTTGCGGGGCCGGACCTTCATGCCCGTCCCCTCCAGGAGGGTGAAGAACTGGGCTTCGTCGCGGGCGGCGGCTTTGGCTTGGCGGACGGCTTCGCGTAGCTCGTCGCGTGCGGTCTGGGTGCGGCCGAGGCGTTCGGCTTTGAAGTGTTCGGGGCTGGTGGCGCGTTGGGGTGCGGTGCCGTCCCCGCGGTTGAGCTGGCGCAGGCCGTAGTCCTCCTCGATGGTGCGGCAGGCTGCCTGGACGGCTTTGCGGTCGTAGCTGCGGCGGGCGACCCGGCCGTCCTGGCGCACGAGAGTGGCGGCGATGTGGATGTGGTCGGGGGCGTGGCGCACGGCGATCCAGCGGCAGGCTTTGGTGTCGCCGTCGGGGGCGATGCCGGCGGCGGCCACGACGCGGCGGGCGATGTCGGCCCACTCGTCGTCGGCCAGGAGGCGGTCGGTGGGTGCGGTGCGTACCGAGCAGTGCCAGTTCGTTTTCGTGGGGCGCTGACCCTGGGGCAGAGCGTTGACCGGAAGGTCGAGCTGGGCGGCGAGCTTGGCCTCCGTGGCGGGATCGGGCTGGGGCCCGGGGTCGGGGGCGAAGTCGTTCCAGGAAGCGACCAGATGCTGATCGGTGTGCTCGTTGTGTTCGCCCGGACCGAACAGGTAGTGGACGAGGCGTTGGGTGCCACCGGAGCCAGTGGTGATGTGGGGGATCACGGGTGCGCGTGTCCTTCCAGCGCGACGACGGTCGCGGTGGCGTCGATGCGGTCCAGGACATCGCCCAGGGTGTGGAGCAGCCGGAGGGCCCGGTCGTGCGGAGTGTCGTCGGGGTTCAGGTGGCGCAGGAGCTGGGTGGTGTTGTTGGCGAGGGCGGCGAGCAGCCGGTTGGCTTCCATCAGCTCTTCGAGCTGCGCACGGGTGTCGGCGATGGCCGCACGGGGGTTGTCCGAGCGGGCGGCGAGCAGGGCTGCGGCGGCGGTGTAGGCGCCTGGCGGGATGCGGCAGAGGGTTGCGGCGGCGGTGATGCTCGCCCATTCGCGGTTGCTGAAGCGGGGGCTGACCCGGCGGGTGCGCGGACCGGAGAGACGGTGCCGGTGGCTGCCGCCGATATCCACAGGGCTGTGGATTCCGGTCGCATGCGTGGTGGTGAGGGCGGTGACAGCGGTGTCGACCTGGGCGACCCGGTGGGCGACGTGATGCAGCAGCCTGTCGGTGTGGTGAGGGAGGGTGCCGCCGGAGTTCAGGTGGCGGACGAGAGCGTTGAAGGTGCGGCCGGCGCGGGCGCAGGCGTGGTTGTCCCGCATGAGCTGATCGACCAAGTGCGGGTGGCTGGTGTGCCCACCAGGTTCGCTGGTGCGGGATGCGGCGACGGCGGCTGCGGCGACGAACCCGCCGTGCTTCTTCTCGCAGAGGGTGCTGGCCCGGCTGATCTCGCACCATTCGGCGTCGTTGAAGCGGGGGGCGACGCGGTGCAGGCGCGGTTCGGGCAGACGCAGGCGGTAGCGGGCGACGACATCCGCGATGGGGATCACTGCGGGATCGCTCGGCGCGGAGGGCGGCGAGGACGGAGGACGCGTGGGGTGGCTGGGGTTGTTGGCGGTCGGCACCCCCGGGCCGAGCGTCCCCGGCGCCGACCGCCCCCGGTCGGCGCTGGCCCTCCCCGCCACCCCTGGGGCGGGGAGAGGCCCGGCAGGAGTCCTTTGGGGACAACTTGCTGCTCCAAGGGCTGTCTTCTCCCTCGCCCACCGCCAGAGTCCCTTCTTCTCAGGAGGCTTTGAGACCTGCTCGAATCCCTCTTTGGTGTCTTGGGCGAGGTGCTGGTCCTTCGTCATCGTGAGGAGTCTCCTGACAGGTAGTTCGGTGTTGTGGACAAGGTGGACGCGGCGGACCGATCCGAGGTGATGGTCCGGGCGGCCGGGGGTTTGGTGCGGCCGGAGCTCTGGGATGGAGGAGCGGTGCGGCACCCGGACGGACCGGATGCCGCACCAGGTCGTCCCGGTCACCGGAGGGTGAGCTGCTCGGTGGTCTGTTCCGCGCGCAGGCGGTCCATGACGGCGGTGAGCCGGTCGCTGGACAGGCTGATTCCGTGCGCCCGGACGGCCTTGGTGACCACGGTCCGGCTCAGGAGTCCGGCATCGGTCGCCGCCTGACGCCCGATGGTCAGCAGTTCGTCCAAGGACGCGCCCGGCGGACGCCCGGCGGTCTTGCCGGCGGTGAGCTCACCGGAACTTCCGGTCCGGCTTTGTCCTGCGGCGATCGCCCCATCGTCGGATTCGCCAGTGGTCGGTTGTTCCGATCCTTTGAGGCCGGGGGTCGTTTCTGTTCCGGCCGTCGCACGCTGCTGACCTGAACCTGTGTCGTCGGCCAGTTTCGTACGGGTAGTGCTGGCCGCTGGGGTCGGCTCTCGGCCGGTGGACGAGGTTCCGGTCGGCTGGTCGCCCAGTCCACTGTGGACGGCAGGAATTCCGTGCGGGGGAGCGTCCATCGTGTGGCGGGTGATGAGGATGTGGAGGTGGACGGCTCCGGCGAGGGCGAGCGGGGCGAGCATCGCAAGGAGGCCGACGGTGCCGTCTCCCAGGTGGAGACCACCGGTGGTGCCCTGCTGGTTGAGCCGTACGGCGTGGAGGGCGTTGGCCCAGATGCTTGCCGTGGTCGCGATGCCGAACAGCGCCCACACGTACAGGCGGGCGTGGAAGGGCGCTGTGCGCAGGACCAGGAGGGCGCGGACGCCGTAGGCGATGAAGCCGTCGATCACGAGTGGGAAGAGGTAGGTGAGGATTCCGCGGACGTGGATGGCGACGGCCATCTGCTGGAGGGCGTCGTAGGACAGGGCGCATCCGGCGGCGCCGAGGGCCAGGATCGCTGCGCGGTCCCAACCGGTCGCGTGGTGGCTGGTGCTGGTGGGTATGGCGAGCGGGGGCATGCGGGGTTCTCCGTGTGTGGTTCTGGGGCGTTCACGGCGTTCACGGCAGGGGCGTACACGCGAGCCCCCTTCTAAAGGGGGGCTCGCGCGTGGACGCTGGGGTGCGTGGACGGCGTGTACGGTCGCGTGAACGCTTGACCTGTGGTTTTGCCGCGAGCGTGGACGCTCCGGACGCGGTGTGGAGCCGTGTGCGCGGGAGGGGTGCGTGTACGCCCCCGTGGACGGTCCGGACGCCTGGTGGGCGGGGTTAGGAGACCGCGCCGATGTGGCGGACCGAGGCGCGGTAGCGGGCCTGCTGGCCGCCTCCGCTGCCGCCTGCGGCGCCTTCGGCCTTGATCGCGAGTCCGGCCTTGGCGAGGCGTTCCAGGGTGCGCCGGGCCTTCTCGCTGGCGGCGCGGTCGGGGTTGTTGTCGCCGCTCTGGATGGTGGCGAGTTCGCGGACGGTCAGGCCGTCGGGGCGTTGGCGCAGGATCGCGACCGGGTCGAGGGCGGGGTCGACCTGCGAGGTGCCGCGTTCGTGGTCGTGGAGGACCTGCAGGGGGCCGATCTCGCCGGTCGGGCACTTGAGGTGGTGGAGCGTGACGGCGGGGTCGCCGGCCTCCCCGCCGATGAACAGGATGCTGCCTGCTCCGGAGGTGAGCCAGGTGGAGCCGTAGACGCGGTCCAGGGTTGGCCGCTGGGCGCGAGGCGCGCCTTCGGTGGCTTTGCGCTGGTGGTGGAGTTCCATGACCTCGACACCCTGGCGGATGGCTCGCTGGCGGGCGTTGTTGTAGGCGACGGCGAGGGCGTCGTCGACCAGGGTGCTGACCGCGTCCTTAAGGCTGTCGATCACGATCGTGTCGGCCTGGTGGGCGGCGGCGAGGTCGGCGAGGAGGTCGGGTTCCTTGTCCAAGGTGGCGGGCAGCGGGCCCTGCCAGACGGCGAGGCCCTCGCGCAGGCGCGACTCGTGCGCGGGCTCGACACGTCGGGCCAGGGCGCGGGCGATCTGCTGCGATCGGTCCATGGCCAGATACAGCACGCGTTTGCCCGGCGCGACCGGCATGTCGAGGACGCTGCTCGCCAGGCCCAGGCGGCCCATGATCAGCTGATGGGCAATGGTCGTCTTCCCGACGCCAGGTGCTCCGACGATCATCAGGCTCTCACCGGACGCCCAGGCCGTCTGCGAGCGGGTCCCCCACAGGGGCTGCTTGTCGGCGCCGGTCTCGGTGACGAATCGCCAGCCGTCGACGATGTACCGCGACAGCCGTCCCTGGCCCGAGGCCAGGGCGCGCTCGCGCTCGGCCCGGACCTCTGATTCGACCTCGCTGCGGATCAGGTCCGGGTCCGCTCCGGGTTCCATCGTGCGCTGGACGGTGCGGATGCTGGAGGTGCGCAGGCGCCGCAGGTCGGCCAGTTTGCGCACGATGCCGGCGTAGTGCTCGGCGCCGCTGATCGAGGGTGTGGATCCCGCCAGCTGGTGCAGGTACGGGGCGCCGCCGACGCGCTGCAGGTCGTCCTGCTCGCGCAGCCGGTCGCACAGGACGATCGGATCGGTGGGCTTGTCCTCGCTGCGCAGGGCGAGGAGGGCGCGCCAGATCGACTCGTGGGCCGGGCGGTAGAAGTCGGCGCCGTCGAGCAGGTGGCGGACGGCGTCGATCACGTCGGGGTGGTGCATGCAGGCGCCGAGCACAGCGGCCTCGGCAGCCACGTCGTGCGGGGGTACCGCCGTTATATCCGGAGATGGCGGGTGGCTGCCGTCCTGCCGGAGGTGTGGCGCGTTCGACCGGGGTTCGTCCATACTGGACACGAAGCTCCTCGCTCGCGGGCCACACGGGACGGCGAATCCCAGGCCACGCGGGTAAATCGTTCAGGGATGGGCGGTTGTGAGAGTGCGAGCTGGGCCCTCGGCGTTCGTAGCGCCGGGGGCTTTTTGCGTTCGCCTCCTCCAGGTGAACGACCAAGGTACCGGAAACGTTCCGCATTGCAACGCTTGCATTCGTCTGCGCAATGGTGTTTGCTTGTCAGTATCGCCCCGGCTGAAGCCGGGCCCTGTCGAGAGGTGGAGCCGTGAGCAGTGACGAAGGCACGTCTCGCGCAGGGCAGGAGCGGCCGCTGCCGGAGGAGTACGTCGCCGAGCGCATCAAGCTCGAACGCGAGGCGCGCGGCTGGAGCACGGTCACGCTGGCCGAGCGGATGGCCGAGGCCGGCCATGTCGTCAACCAGTCCGCGATCTGGCGCATCGAGAGCGGCAAGCCCCGTCGGAGGGTCAACCTCGATGAGGCGATCGGCTTCTGCAAGGTCTTCGACCTCACGATCGATGAACTGAGCAGCCCGCCCGGTCAGCTCGCCAATCCGCTGGTCCGTCGTCTCATCGGCGAGTACGTCGACAGATGGAAGGAATGGCGGGCGCTGGGCAAGGACATGCGCCGGATCCAGGACGACCTCAAGGCGTATACGGACGCCAACCCGAACCAGGAAGACATGGTCAAGGGGCTCCTCACGCATGAGATGGCGGTGGCCTCCAATGGCGAGTTCCATCACCACAACGCTGCCCCGCCCAGGCTCCGCAGCTACCTCGGCGACCGTATGAACGGCCCGACCGACAACAACTGAAACAGCGCCGCGCTGCTACGAACAGCGCGGCATCCTGCTTGATCCACAAGCCCATCCCTGAACGATTCACCAGCCGACCCCGGGATTCGCCGTCCCACGGTCGGCCAGGAGAGGAACCTCCCCATGCCCACCAACGCCACCACCGTCATCGAGCGGAAGTGGTACACCACCGCCGAAGTCGCCGTGATGCTCAACTTCGGCCTGTCCAAGACCAAGGCACTCGTCCGGTCGGGCGAGATCCGCTCCGTTCTTATCGGGCGCAGCCGCCGCATTCTGCCTGTCTGGGTCGACGAGTACGTGGCCCAGGTCGTCGCCAACGATGTGGAGCTGGCGGCTTGAGCGGCAAGCGCGGAAACGGCGAGGGGTCCATCTACCCCTACAAGAACGGCTTCGCCGCCTACGCCTGGGTGACCACGCCCATGGGCAAGCGCGCCCGTAAGTACGTTTACGGCAAGACCCGTCCCGAGGTCCACGACAAGTGGCTCAAGCTCCACACAGCGGCCAAGGCCGGCCCGGTGGCCACCAGCACCCCGACCCTGGAGAGCTTCCTCGCCCACTGGCTGAAGGAAGAGGTGGAGGTCAACCTCAAGCCGCTCACCGCGGCCACCTACGAGACGGTGGTCCGTCTCTACATAGCCCCGCTCCTCGGCGCCAAGCGCGTCGACCGGCTCAACGTCCGCGACGTGCGCGAGTGGCTCAACAAGCTCGCCGCCACCTGCCAGTGCTGCGCGCAGGGCAAGGACGAAGCCCGGCCCGAGGAGCGCCGTCGCTGCTGCGCGATCGGCAAGTGCTGCGGCAAGGTGCTGGCCAAACGGTCGGTCGGCGACGCCCGGACCGTGCTGCGCAGCGCTCTGACGTACGCGATGAGTGAGGAGATGATCTCCCGCAACGCCGCCCAGCTGGTCAAAATGGCCAAGCCCCGCAGCCGCAGGGTCGTCCCCTGGTCGGTGGAGGAGGCCAGTCGCTTCCTCGAATCCGCCCGCACGGCCCGCGACCCGCTGTACGGCGCGTACGTGATGATCCTGGTCCTGGGGCTCCGAAAGGGGGAGGTGCTCGGACTGGAGTGGGCGAACGTGCTCATGGACCGCAACGAGGTCCTCATCCAGAAGCAGCTCCAGCGGGTGCGCCGGCAACTCCTGCACTCGGAAACCAAGACCGACGCCTCGGAGGCGCTGCTCCCGCTGCCGGATATCTGCCGCGCAGCCCTTCTGCTGCGGCAGAAGAGCCGCGACGCACACAAGCTCGCTGCCCGCGAGCTGTGGACTGAGTCGGACATGGTCTTCACCACCCGCTACGGCACACCGGTCGAGCCCCGGAACTTCAACCGGCGCTTCGCGTTCCGCTGCGCAGAAGCCGGGGTCCGGCTGATCCGCGTCCACGACACCCGCCACACCTGCGGCTCGCTGCTCGCGGCCCTGGACGTCCACCCGCGCATCGCGATGCAGATCCTCCGGCACACGCAGATCTCGGTGACCATGGAGGTCTACACCCACATTCCGTCCGAACAGACCCGTGACGCCTTGCGCAAGCTCGGGGCCACGCTCGAAGGCGGGCTGGCGGACCTGGCGGCGGCCGAGTTGGACGAGGGCCTGCCCGATCAGGCGGTCGATGAAGGTCGCTAACCGTCGGCGTAGTTGCTGTACTTCGCTGGTGTACCGCAGGCCAGAGGCCCCATCGGATTTCTCCGATGGGGCCTCTGGCCTAGGTCAGGTCACCGCTGCCCTTCGTCAGAAGGTGTTGGCGGTGAAGGGGCACGCCGGTTCGACTATGAGGGCGAGCAGACGTTCGAATTCGGTGTACTCGTCCTTGCTCATGAGCTCGACGGCGTTGCCGAGGTTCTTCTCGGTGAGCTGCTCCATGAACGGGGCGAGGAAGCGCTGCAGAGTCTCCGGCGCGTGCACCGCTTCCTGTACGTAGTTCCGGTACCGGGTGAGCTGCATTCGTACTTCTTCACGTTCGGCACGGGTTGCCTCAAAGACACGAGCCTGTTCCTCCCGGCTAAACGGGCGTCCGTCGCGGTGGGTCCATATGCCGGTGTCGGAAAGGCGCGTGAAGTCCGCGCTGCAGAGAAGGGCGATGATGTCAGGTCGGAGTGCGAGCGTGGTCATGTGAGGTGGTGCTCCTCGTTGGTTGGGGAACACCAATCGTGCGGAGAATCGCCGGTTGGGCTAACCGGCGATCGTCGGCTATGTTGCGCCCGCTTCCCCGGTCAGTGCCCTGGAGGAGTTTGGGGTCCGAGTAGGAGCGGCCCAGGAAACCGGTGTTGTTGTCAGCACTTCCGACAGGTCGTGATCCGGGCCGTTCGTCTCTCCGGTCCGAGCAAGCAGAGCAGTCACCCACGTTCGAGCGTGCTGCGCATCTCCTTTGCCGCCTCCTCAATAGCTTCCAGTTGCTCCTTCAGTTCCATCGTCTTCAGCTCGTACTCCTGCTTGACCTTGGTGCTTTTGGCCGTGTTGAGCTGACGCAAGGCGTGCTCCGGCCGTTGCGGACCGCGTCAATCACCGCCCCAGCCTCGCTCCCGATCTTGTAGAGCACCACGAAGGCGTTCTGATCGCCAGGCAAGTCCTCGGGCAGGTAGCCGATCCCCAAATCGGAGAGCTGAGAGCGGATGAGGGCTAGGACTCGGACCTTGAGCCGGTCAAAGCCGCTGAGGTAGCGGAGATCAAGCATGGAGACGCGGAGAACGCCGCCCTCCCCCTTGAGCGCAGTGTCGAGATCGCCCCAGTCTGCGAATCCATCGTCGGTCACGTCCATCTCCCAAGATCGGCAAGTAGCTGCAAGATCAACCCTAGTTATTTCTACCTAGCCTCGCTAGATATGGTAAGTAAAAAACAACCCTCCGTTCTCGTCATTCTAAGTGGGTGTGCCAGGCGCTCGACGCTCATCCGCGAACTCCACGCAGCTACGGATGTGATCAAGGAAGCGTCCGCGAGACCTCGTTGCACGCGTAAATCTGTGGTCCGCGAGAATCCCAGACGCGCGGAGATTTCTCCGCGTAGTGTGTGCGAGGTCCGACCGCCGTGACACCGAGGGAGGGGCGCGTGGCTACCACCAAGATCGTCCGCCGCAAGCAGGTCGTGAGGAAGTATTACGAGAGCATCCGGGTCTCGCAGTTGAGGGTCGACCCGAACCTCGACGCACAGCGGATGTTCCAGCCAAAGTGGGCCGGCCGCCTTGCGAAGATCTGGGATCGCGAGGTGCTGATGCCCGCGATCGTCTCCCGTCGGCCTGACGGCGACTTCCTCCTCGACGGCCAGCACTCCACCAAGGTCGCCCTGGACATCGAGGGCCCGGACTTCGAACGCGACTGCATGGTGTACGAGGGCCTGACTAAGCAGCGAGAGGCCAAGCTGTTCCTTGCGGCGAACCGCGACCGTCGCGCGGTGCGACCGTTCGAGAACTTCGTCGTGGCGGTGACCGCCAAGGAACCCGAGGCGGTCACGATCAACCGGGACGTCGAGAGCTGCGGCCTGCACGTGTCGAGTGGCACGTCGAAGAACGGCGTCTCGGCGATCCAAGCCCTCAAGGTTGTCCACGGGATGCGAGACCCTGAAGACGGTCTCGTGCGCAAGACCCTGACGACGGTCCTTGACGCCTGGGGATCGGACCCGACGTCGTGGGACGGGATGATGCTCCGCGCGGTCGCCATCGTGATCAGCAAGAACTGGGAGACGATCCACCTGCCCTCCCTAGCGCTGACCCTCAAGCAGGAGCCCGTCGGCAGGTGGAAGGACATGGCGATTCTGGACACGGTCAGCGGCGGCGGTTCCCAGTCCCGCTCGATCCCGCTCGCGGCCAACATCGCCTACGAGTACAGCACCGCGTTCGCAGGGCAGCACGGCATGGCCATCGGTCCCCAGAAGCGCAAGAAGAAGACCGTCGCCGCGGCGTAGCGCGGCTCTCTGGCGGGCCTCGACGGCGCGTCTACTGGCGTGAGGCGACCCGCCGCCGTCGCCGGTGCCTCCCCGCGCCGCGAGGCACCGGCGAGGACGAGCCACAGGCCCTGATGCCACGATCCTGGCCGTCGCATGTACCGCAGCCTGCCGCCGGATGGCGCGTTGGCCACGTACCGACCGATGACGCTGCCCGGGGCGCTCATCTCGACCTTGCCCTCGGCGTCAGCCACCGCCCAGCCTCCTTGCGGAGGCCCTTCCGGTTCTCGGAGGCATGGCCCAGGTGAACCGCGTCCCTGACGCTCGTCACACCTGCGGCTCGCTGTTGTCGGCACAGGGGGCCCACTCGTGCATCGAGGTGCAGAGCAGATCTCGGTGACTACGCAGATTTGTATGCAGGTGCCATCCCAGCACCTGTGCAAGTTCGAGAGCGGGCTAGTCGAGCTGGCGGCGGCCGATCAGGTCCTGTCAGATCCGGCGGTCGATGAAGGTCGCCAGCGGCCGGAGTGGTTGCTGTACTTTCCTGCTGTACAACGCGAAAGAGGCCCTATCGGATCTCTCCGATAGGGCCTCTGACCTGGGTCGGGGTGGCGGGATTTGAACCCACGGCCTCTTCGTCCCGAACGAAGCGCGCTACCAAGCTGCGCCACACCCCGGTGCAACGAGATTTACTTTAGCGGACGGGAAGCCGGAGACGAAATCCGGTTTTCCTGGGTGGGGAGGCGGGGGCGGGTGCGGTCGAGGGTGATGAGGAGGAGGGCGAGGGCGGAGAAGGCGAGGGCGAGGACGGCGGCGTTGCGGAGGACGGCGGGGTAGCCGTGCAGGTCGACGTCGAGGAAGGGGTAGGGGTAGCGGTTCGGGGGGTCGATCAGGGGGCCGCGGAGGAGGGCGAAGGCGGCGTACGCGAGGGGGAGGGCGAGCCACTGGTAGGCGTAGCGCCACTGGAAGCGGGCCGGGGTGGTGAGGAGGAGCCAGTCGAGGGTGACTGTGACGGGTGTCACGGTGTGCAGCAGCTGGTTGGAGAGGATCAGGTCGCCGGTGCGCTGGGCGAGGTTCTCCGCCTCGGAGAAGCCGCTGGACTCGTTGGCCAGCACGAGGTGGTAGACGAGACCGGTGATCACGATGCAGAGCAGGACCGCGCCGGTGATGCGCGGGGACAGCGGCGGGCGGCCGGTCCAGGCGCGGTGCGCCGACCAGGCGAAGGTGATCGCGATGGCGGCGTTCGTCAGGATGGTGAAGAAGGTGAAGACGCGCAGCGGGTCGGTGTGCACGCACTCGATGGTGATGCCGGTGACGGCGGCCGCGGCGATGAGCGCGCGGCAGAGGGCGACGTAAGGACGACGGAGCGCCGGCTCGGACATCGCCTCACCGTACGGGGCGGCCCGCCTTCCGGGCGGTCAGCGTGAGGAGTGTCGCCTCCGGAGGGCAGGCGAAGCGGATCGGGGTGTAGCGGTTGGCGCCGCAGCCCGCGGAGACGTGGAGGTAGGAGCGCTCGCCGCCCGCGGTGTGGGCGGACAGGCCCTTCACGCGCTTGGTGTCCAGGTCGCAGTTGGTGACGAGGGCGCCGTAGAAGGGGATGCAGAGCTGGCCGCCGTGGGTGTGGCCGGCGAGGATCAGCGGGTAGCGGTCGGCCGCGAAGGCGTCCAGGACCCGCAGGTACGGGGCATGGACGATGGCGAGGCTGAGGTCCGCGGCCGGGTCGGGGCCGCCGGCGACGGCCGCGTAGCGGTCGCGCTTGATGTGCGGGTCGTCGAGGCCGGTGAGGGCGATCTCGATGCCGTCGTCGAGCTTGAGGTGGCCGCGGGTGTTGCTGAGGCCGATCCAGCCGGCGGCGTCGAACGCGTCGCGCAGATCGCCCCACGGGTTGCGGACCACATTGGTGACCGGGTCCGTCTTGCCGTTGAGCCCGTGCTGGCTGCGGGACTTCTCGATGAGGTAGCGGGCCGGGTTGCGGAACCGGGGCCCGTAGTAGTCGTTCGAGCCGAAGACGTAGGCGCCGGGGAAATCCATCAGCGGGCCGAGCGCGTCCAGGACCTCGGGGACGCCCTCCGGGTCGGAGAGGTTGTCACCGGTGTTGACGACGAGATCCGGGCGCAGCCCCGCCAGGGACTGCAGCCAGCGGCGCTTCCTGTTCTGGCCGGAAACCATGTGGATGTCGGAGACCTGCAGGATCCGGATCGGCCGCATCCCGGCGGGCAGCACCGGGACCTCGACGCGGCGCAGCCGGAAGGCCTGCGGTTCGATTGCCGTGGCATAGGCCACGCACGCCGCGCCGACTACCGTTACGCCGAGGGGAACTCCGTATCGCGCTCGCATGTGTCCATCGTCGCAGATGAGATGAGCGCCGCCAGAGCGTGCGGCGCTCCGCTGCCGCCCCGGAAGCCGGGAAAGGCGTTGATATCGACGATGAGCGGGGTCCCGGACCGGTCGGCGATCACGTCCACGCCGTAGACGTCGAGGGCGAAGACCTTGCCCGCCTGCAGCGCCAGATCGTGGGCCCCGGGGGGCGGCGGAGGCGGCGGGGGCTGGCCCCCGGGCTCAGCTGCCGCGCTGTCCGCGCTGTCCGCGCTGTCCGCGCCGTCCGCGCTGTCCGGGCCGTCCGGGCCGTCCGGGCTGTCCAGGGCTCCCAGGGGGGACGGGCGCAGGCCGGTGAAGACCTGGCCGGCGATCACCCACAGCTTGTGGTCCCAGCCGTCGCCCGGCGTGAAGTCCTGGACGACGACCAGCTCGTCCGGCCACCTGCGGGCGAGGTCCCGCAGCCCGGCGGTGTCGTCGACCCTGGCGACGACATCGCCGCGCCGGTTGGCCCGGCTCTTGACGATGAACGGATAGCCCGACGGCGGCGGAGCGGTGAGCCGTGACAGCGGAGCGACGGTCCGGGTCACGGGGAACGGGAGGCCCGCGGCCAGCGCGGTCTCCGCCATCCGGACCCGGTCCTGGCACAGCTCGGTCGACGCGGCCGAGTTGACGACACGCGCACCGCGCCGCTCCAGGGCCCGGGCGAGCCGGATCGCTTGCGGCGTATGGGACTTGAGGAGGTAGACGTCGGCGAGCGCGCCTGGTGCGGGTTCCGTGGCGTGGGCCGGGTCGGTGAACTCGACGTTGGTGTGGTGACGGTCCGCCAGCAGGGTGGCGGTGGCGGCCAGCAGCGGGTGGTCCGGCTTGTCCGTCAGGAAACAGACGCGCTGTCCGGTGGAATCAGCGGTGTTCATGTGCCGGCCTGTGCGGGGACGAAGGCCGCGGCCTGGGGAGTGAGTCCGGCGTGCCCGCCCGCTCCGCCCGTCCTGGCCAGGTCGAGCACGGCCCGCGCCACCCGGGCGACGGCGTCGGGCACCTTGCGGAAGCTCGGGAAGTCGTTGATGTCGACGACGACCGGGCCGTCCGGCCCGAGCAGCACGTCGATCCCGTACAGGTCCAGGCCGAAGACGGCGCCGATCTCGGCCGCCAGCCCCGCCACCTCGCGGGGGAGCGGCACGAGCCGTTCGTCCACGGCGAGTTCCGGGCGCAGCGGCGAGGCCCGTACGGTCGCGAACGCCTCGCCGCCGACGCAGTACACCTTCAGGTCCGTCCCGGAGTTGGGCACGTACGGCTGGGCTATGAGCAGACCACCGTCCTCAGGACCGGGGCCCGGGCCGGGACCGGAGGCCGCTTCGCCGCTGTCGCCGGACCCCGTGAGCTGGTCCGGCGTGTGCACCAGCCGCACCCCGCGCCCCGAGCTGCCCGCCGCGGGCTTCACGACCAGCGGGAAGTGCTCCTCGGGGACCTCCGCGAACAGTTCGGCCCTGGCGGCCGCGTACGTCACCGGCATGGGCAGACCGTGCTGCTGCGCGACGAGCGCGGTGAGTGCCTTGTCGCGGACCGCCCGGATCGCGCGGGCGTCGTTGACCGTGGTCAGGCCGAGTGCCGCCGCGCCTTCGAGGAGGGTCAGGCCGGGGCCGCCGGAGACGGTCTTGAGCACCCAGGCATCGTGCGCGCCCGACTGCACCGCGGCGGAGAGCCCGGACAGTTCGGAGAACTCGGACAGCCGGATGAGAGAACCGCCGGGGCGGATGACGTCCACCTGGTGTCCCCAGGCGCCCAGTTGCCTGACCACGTCGAGAGGCATGCCGTCGTGACGGTAGTGCTCCTCGACGAGGAAACAGAGCCTCATCTGGTCCCCTTGCCCCCCGGACGTCCGCCGATCCGTCCGGCAGAGCTGTGACCGAACAGGATGCCATGGGGCGCTTGGTGTTCCGGCGCGCGGGACCGGTCCGGGACACCTCCGGGACCTGGACGGGACCTGGGCGGGACGCGGATGGGAGGCGGACGGGACGCGGACGGGACGCGGACGGGACCCGGACAGGACGCGGACGGGACCCGACGGGACGTCGACAGGACCCGACGGAACGCCGACGGGACCCTGGACGCAGGCGTTAATGGGCGGCAGCACCGCCCTGCGGGTGCGAGACTCGACGGCATGACCACCACGCTCAAACAGCGACTGCACGACGACCTCATCGCGGCCATGAAGGGCCGCGACGAACTTCGCTCCGCCACGCTCCGCCTCACGCTGACCGCGATCACCAAGAAGGAGGTCGCGGGCACGACCGCCCGTGAACTCTCCGACGACGAGGTGCTCAAGGTGATCGCCGGTGAGGCGAAGAAGCGCCGCGAGGCGGCCGAAGCCTTCGCCCTGGGCAACCGTCCCGCCTCGGCCGAGCGCGAGCTGGCCGAGGGGGAGGTGCTCGACGCGTACCTGCCGAAGCAGCTGTCGGACGAGGAGCTGGTCGGGATCGTCACCGCCGCCGTGGCCGAGGCGAAGGCGGCCGGCGCCGAGGGCCCGCGCGCCATGGGCGCGATCATGAAGATCGTGAACCCGAAGGTCGCCGGTCTCGCCGAGGGCGGCCGCGTCGCGGCCGAGGTGAAGAAGCAGCTCGCGGGCTGATCCACCCGGTATCGCACGATCGCACGCGTGAGGGGCGCCACCCGAAGATTCCGGGTGGCGCCCCTCAGCCGTTCCAGCCGTTCCGATCGCAGTCGTTCCGGGCCCCCGCCGTCAGCGGTTGCCGCCCGTCCCGCCGCCCGAGTGCCCGTTCCCGCCGCCGATGATGCCCGGCGGGATGGTGAACGAGGGGAAGGGGTTCGGACTGGCCGGCGGCTTGCCGGTGCCGGCGGTCGTGGCGCCGGTGGTGTGGCCGGGCTTGCCCGGGTTGCCGGGGTTGGGCGGGGGAGTACCGGTCGGCTTCTCCGGAATGTTGAGCGGCACCTCGTTGAACGACTCGACCGGCTTGCCCTCCAGGGCCCCGCTGACAGAGTCCTTCCAGATGGGTGCCGGGCCGTCCGCGCCGTACACCTTGTCGTAGGTCTGGCCGCCGAAGGTGATGTTGTACATCTTCACCGCGTGCCGCGGGTCGCCGATCCAGACGGCGGCCGCCATGTTGGGCGTGTAACCGACGAACCAGGCGGCGTACCGGTCGTTGGTGGTACCGGTCTTACCCGCGGTGGCACGGTCCTCAAGGCCCGCCTTGGCGCCCGTACCGTCGTCGACCACGCCCTTGAGCATGGTGTTGATGGTGTCGGCCGTCGTCTCCGACATGGCCTGCGAGCAGTTCGCCTTCGGCACGGGGACCGGCTTGCCCGTGGTGTCCGTCGCCGACTCGATCGCCAGGGGCACGCAGTACGTGCCACGAGCGGCGAAGGCGGCGTACGCGGCGGCCATGTTGAGCGGTGAGGCCTCGTTGGACCCGAGGGTGAAGGAGGCGCCCAGCTTCCAGTTCGTGCCACCGGCGGCCTTGGTCATACCCAGGTTGTTCATCATCTTCGTCACGTTGCAGAGGCCGACCTCGGCCTCGAGGGAGACGAAGTAGGTGTTGATGGACTTCTGGAGCGCCTCGGGCATCGCGTACGGCCCCTTCTCCTTCTCGTCCTCGTTGTGGACCGGCGAGTGGTCGGTGTAGTTGTTGTTGGCGCAGTCGGTGACGTCCGGGAAGGGCATCTCGTACGGCGCCGGATACTGCTGCGCCGGCAGGTAGCCGTTCTCCAGGGCGGCTGCCGCGGTGAAGGGCTTCATGGTGGAGCCCGGCTGGTACCCGGCCCCGCCGCCCATGTTCCGGTCGACCGAGAGGTTGATCTGCGTCTCGTTCTTGCCGAAGCCGTACGGCCGGGACTGTGCCATGGCCCGGATCTTGCCCGTACCCGGTTCGACGAGGGTGACGGCGGCGGCGATCGGGTCGTCCTTGTAGACGTGCTTGGCGATGCCGTTCTGAGTCGACGCCTGCGCCTGCGGGTCCAGCGTCGTCTTGATCGTCAGGCCGCCCTGGCGCCAGCGCTTCGCGCGGGCTTCCTTCGTCTTGCCGAAGGCCGCGTTCTGCAGGAACGTGTTGCGGACGTAGTCGCAGAAGAAGCCGGCGCCGTTCACGGCGGTGATGCAGCCGTTCTTCGGCTTGCTGATCTTGAGGCCGAGCGGCAGCTTCTTCGTGGCGTCGGCCTGGGCCTGGGTGATGTCCTTCAGGTCGGCCATCCGCTGCAGTACGAGATTGCGGCGCTTGATCGATTCCTGCTCGTCGTTGACCGGGTCGAAGCGGCTGGGCGACTGGACGATGCCGGCCAGCATCGCGGCCTCGCCGACGGTCAGGTCCTTGGCGTGCTTGCTGAAGTACCGCTTGGCCGCTGCCTCGACGCCGTAGGCCTGCTCGCCGAAGAACGTGATGTTGAGGTAGTTCTCCAGGATCTGCTGCTTGCCGAGTTCCTTCTCGACCTGGATCGCGTACTTCATTTCCTTGATCTTGCGGCCGACGGTCTGCTGGACCGCCTGCGCGACCTTGTCCGGGTCGTCGCCGGCCTGCTCGATGAAGACGTTCTTCACGTACTGCTGGGTGAGGGTGGAGGCGCCCTCGGAGACGCCGCCGTCCTGCGCGTTCTTGTTGAGCGCGCGCAGGATGCCCTTGAGGTCGATCGCCCCGTGCTCGAAGTAGCGGGCGTCCTCGATCGCGACGATGGCCTTCAGTATGTTCGGGCTCATCTGCTGGATCGGGATGACGGTGCGGTCGCGCGAGTAGACGGTCGCGATCAGTCCGCCGTTGGCGTCGAGGATCTTCGAGGCCTGGCTGAGCGGAGGGCGCTTCAGCTCACCGGGCAGGTCCTGGAACCCTGAGGCGGTGCCCTTCGCCGACAGGCCGAGGGCGCCGGCGGCCGGCAGGGCGATTCCTGCCAGTACCACTCCGGACAGGACACTGACACCGAGGAACTTGGCGGCCTGCTGGGCCGTCGAGAGACCCCCGCCCGATCGCTTGTGAGGCATGGAGGCAGCCTACGTTGCGATTCCCCGGACGTGCGCCCATCTGTTCGCCTACTCTGTAACGGACAGGCGCGGTCGCTGAGCGTGCGCCTGTCCTCCATCGTCACTCTTGTGGGTGATGAGAACTGCCCGAATTCCTGTCATATGCCGGGCGACTTGGGCGATATGCCAGGCGCAGTGACCGCTCTGCCCCATAAGTCCGAAATGGGTGCCGCTCACTCCGTTGGGTGATCTGCCGCACACCCATAGTCCATTCGGGCCATCGAAGATTGGGCCTGAAAGGGCTGTTGCGTCACGCCTACCTTCCGTAACGTCCTCAACTGGCAACGGTGAATATGCCGGTTGCCGCCGTGGGGGAGCCTCGATTCGGGAGAGGACGGCGCCAGCATGAGCAGCTGGGTAACCGACTGGAGCACGCAGGCAGCGTGCAAGACGACTGATCCGGACGAGCTTTTCGTCCAGGGAGCGGCCCAGAACAGGGCCAAGGCGGTATGCACCGGATGCCCGGTGCGGACGGAGTGCCTGGCGGACGCACTCGACAACCGGGTCGAGTTCGGCGTGTGGGGCGGGATGACGGAACGCGAGCGCAGGGCACTGCTGCGACGCCGTCCAACGGTGACCTCGTGGCGCAGGCTGCTCGAGACCGCCCGTACCGAGTACGAGCGGAGCACCGGCATCCTGCCGCTGGACGAAGAGGACGACTACGCCGCCGCGGGGTGATCCCCGGCAAGCCGTTCGCCGATCGAGCGCAAGCCGTCCAGATCGTGCACGTCGCCCGGTAGGGCCGCTACGTCGACCATCGGCACCTCAGGGTGCACGGAGACGAAACGGTCCCTGGTGCGGCGTTCGCGCGCGACCACGCGCATGCGCTCGGCGTGCAGCCGCAGCAGCCCGGCGGCAAGCCTCTGCTCGGGCGGAATCGTCATGTCGTCGGCCGCTTCGGCCGGGGTCTTCGGGTCCGTCCCGTCGTCGGTCCCGTCGGCAACGGAGTCAGCCTTCCCGGCCTCACGATCCACAATGCCGCCGTCCACAAGATTTTCCCGCGGCTCCTCGAGCGCCTGAGCGGCGGCCAGCGCCCGCTCCGCCGTGAGCTGCGGCGCTCCGCTGCCGTGCACCCGGTTCAGCACCAGGCCGGCCAGCGGCATGCGCTCGGCGGCCAGCCGCTCGACGAAGTACGCGGCCTCGCGCAGCGCGTCCCGCTCAGGCGCGGCCACGACGAGGAACGCCGTCCCGGGGGCCTGCAACAGCTTGTACGTGGCGTCCGCGCGCTTGCGGAAGCCGCCGAACATGGTGTCCATGGCGGCGATGAAGGTCTGCACGTCACCCAGCAGATGTGCGCCCATCACCTTGCTCAGGACGCCCGTCATCATCGACATGCCGACATTGAGGAACTTCATCCCGGCCCGGCCGCCGACCTTCGCGGGCGCCATCAGCAGCTTGATGAACTTCCCGTCCAGGAACGAGCCGAGGCGCTGCGGGGCGTCCAGGAAGTCCAGCGCGGACCGGCTCGGCGGGGTGTCGACGATGATCAGGTTCCAGGCGTCCAGCGCGCGCAGCTGGCCCAGCTTCTCCATCGCCATGTACTCCTGCGTGCCCGCGAAGCCGGCCGACAGGGACTGGTAGAAGGGGTTGTCGAGGATCGCGCGGGCCCGCTCGGGGTCCGCGTGCTGGAGCACGACCTCGTCGAAGGTCCGCTTCATGTCGAGCATCATCGCGTGCAGCGTGCCGCCCGCGGACTCGTCGATGTCGGTGACCGGGCGCGGTGTGTTGTCCAGCTCGCTGAGGCCCATCGACTGCGCGAGCCGGCGGGCCGGGTCGATGGTCAGGACGACGCACTTGCGGCCGCGTTCCGCGGCACGCACTCCCAGCGCGGCGGCGGTCGTGGTCTTGCCGACGCCGCCGGAGCCGCAGCAGACGATGATGCGGGTCTTGGGATCGTCGAGGAGCGGGTCGATCGCCAGCACCGGACTCTCCAGATCCCCCGGATTCTCCAGGCTCATGTCAGTTCCCCCCGCCGACGTGCCCATGTCGGTTCTCCCCGCCGGCTCCTACCCATGTCAGCTCTCCCCGCCCGTCATTCCCTGCTTGCGCAGGCTGTCGGCCAGCCGGTAGAGGCCGCCGAGGTCGACGCCCTCGCCGCGCAGTTCCAGTTCGTACGTCGGCAGGCCGAGGGTGGCGATCTCGGCGCGCTCGCGGCGCTCCAGCAGGACGCGCTGGGCGTGCTCGTGGGCCTGCGCGAGCAGCGGGTCGACGAGCCGCTCCGCCTGCCCGCCCGTGCGGGCACCGCCCAGGCCGGCCTGGGACAGTGCCTTGGCGACGGCGGTGCGCCGGCCGTTGGCGGCCGATTCGAGGTCCGCGTCGTCCAGCAGCACCGGGCGCAGCATGTTGACCACGACGGCTCCCACGGGCAGCCCGGCCGCCCGCAGTTCCGCGACGCCGTCCACGGTCTCCTGGACCGGCATCTCCTCCAGCAGCGTCACCAGGTGCACCGCGGTCTCGGTGGACTTCAGCACCCGCATCACGGCCTGCGCCTGGTTGTATATCGGCCCGATCCTGGCCAGTCCCGCGACCTCGTCGTTGACGTTGAGGAAGCGGGTGATGCGGCCGGTCGGCGGGGCGTCCATCACGACCGCGTCGTACGCCCGCCAGCCCGCGTTGTCCTTGCGGCGCACGGCCTCGCACGCCTTGCCGGTCAGCAGGACGTCCCGCAGACCGGGGGCGACGGTCGTCGCGAAGTCGATCGCGCCGAGCTTCTTGAGGGCGCGGCCCGCCCGGCCGAGCTTGTAGAACATGTCCAGGTAGTCCAGCAGCGCGAGCTCGGGGTCGATGGCGAGCGCGCGCACCTCGCCGCCGCCGGGCGCGACGGCGATCTTCCGCTCCTCGTAGGGCAGCGCCCCGGTCTCGAAGACCTGGGCGATGCCCTGCCGTCCCTCGACCTCGATCAGCAGCGTGCGGCGGCCTTCGGCGGCGAGGGCGAGCGCCAGAGCGGCGGCGACCGTGGTCTTCCCGGTGCCGCCCTTGCCCGTGACGATATGGAGCCTGGTGGGGGTGGACTGTTGAGGGCTCACCCTTCGAGCCTAACCACTCGGCCTTCGGCCCAAGCAGCCCACTGCCCAGGTGTGGCCTCTATCTCCCGGCGGGACCTCGCCGGGCAGCGCTGGCGGGTGCTGGCCGGGGCGGGTGGGAGCAGGCGTTACAGTCGGCTCCATGGCTAAGTGGGAATACGCGACCGTGCCGCTTCTTGTGCACGCGACGAAGCAGATTCTGGACACGTGGGGCGAGGACGGCTGGGAGCTGGTCCAGGTCGTACCCAATGGGAACAACGCGGAACAGCTGGTGGCCTACTTCAAGCGGGAGAAGCAGGCGTGAGCGCGGTCGAGGACAGGATCGCCTCGCTCGGGATGACGCTGCCCGCCGTCGTGCCGCCGCTGGCCGCGTACCAGCCGGCCGTGCAGTCGGGTGTGTACGTGTACACGTCCGGCCAGCTGCCGATGGTGGACGGCAAGCTGACGGTGACCGGCAAGGTCGGCGCCGAGGTGACGCCCGAGGAGGCCAAGGACCTGGCCCGTACGTGCGCGCTGAACGCGCTCGCGGCGGTCAAGTCGGTCGTCGGTGACCTGGACCGCATCAAGCGGGTCGTGAAGGTCGTCGGTTTCGTCGCCTCGGCGACGGACTTCACCGGGCAGCCGGCCGTGATCAACGGTGCGAGCGAGCTCCTCGGCGAGGTGCTCGGCGAGAAGGGCGTGCACGCGCGCAGCGCCGTCGGCGTGGCCGTGCTGCCGCTGGACGCTCCGGTCGAGGTCGAGATCCAGGTCGAGCTGGTCTGACGCCGGGTCGCGCTGGTCCGAGCGCTCCGCAGGCCGGGCCGGGTGCCCGGCCGCGGAGACTCACCCTCGAACATCAGGGCGGCAGGACGTACGATCCCGCCCATGACCACGAGCAGCGGCGGCACGAGTGACGGACAGTGGTTCCCGGCCTCCTGGCCGGACCGGATCCGGGCGCTGGCGAACGGGGATCTGACCCCCGTGACCCCGCGCAGGGCCGCGACCGTACTGCTCCTGCGGGACAGCCCGGACGGTACGAGCGACGGCCCGGCCGTCCACATGCTGCGCAGACGCGCCTCCATGGCCTTCGCCGGGGGCGCGTACGCGTATCCGGGCGGTGGGGTCGACCCGCGGGACGAGAAGCCGGTCCGGTGGGCCGGCCCGTCGCTCGCGCAGTGGTCGGCCGCCCTCGGGGTGGACCCGGTGTCGGCGCAGGCGGTGGTCTGCGCGGCGGTGCGGGAGACGTTCGAGGAGTCGGGCGTCCTGCTGGCGGGTCCCGACGGTGACAGCGTCGTGGCGGACACCACCGGCGAGAGCTGGGAGGCCGACCGCGAGGCACTGGTCAGCCGGGAGCTGTCGTTCGCCGACTTCCTGGCCCGGCGCGAGCTGGTGCTGCGCTCCGATCTGCTCGGCCCGTGGGCGCGCTGGATCACCCCGGAGTTCGAGGAGCGCCGTTACGACACCTGGTTCTTCGTCGCGATGATGCCGGCCGGGCAGCGCACCCTGGACGTCTCGGGCGAGGCCGACCACACGGTGTGGCTGCGCCCGGCCGAGGCCGTGGAGGGCTACCGGCGCGGCGAGATGGTGATGATGCCGCCGACCATCGCGACGCTGCGCGCGCTGCTCCCGTACGACTCGGTGAAGGCGGCCCTGGCGGGCGCGGCCAGCCGGGATCTGACGCCGGTGCTGGCGCGGGCGGTGCTCGAAGAGGGGCAGATCGTGCTGAGCTGGCCGGGGCACGAGGAATTCACCAAGCACATTCCGCAAGGATCCGAGCAAGGAACCGGGCAAGGATCCGAGCAAGGACCCAACTCGTCGCAAGGAGCTGCTGAATGACGTCGGCGATCCTGCCCGGCAGGCCGCAGCCGACGGTCGGCGGCCCCGCGACGGCACGTGCCGTCTGCGTCCTGGCCCCGAACCCGTCGCCGATGACCCTGGACGGCACCAACACCTGGCTGCTCTCCGAGCCGGGTTCCGATCTCGCGGTCGTCATCGACCCGGGCCCGCTCGACGACGCGCATCTGCGCAACGTCGTCGCGACCGCCGAGGCGGCCGGCAAGCGCGTCGCGCTGACGCTCCTCACCCACGGCCACCCGGACCACGCGGAGGGCGCCGCGCGCTTCGCCGAGCTGACGGGGACGAAGGTCCGGGCGCTCGACCCGGCGCTGCGGCTGGGCGACGAGGGGCTGGCGGCGGGCGACGTCATCACCACCGGCGGTCTGGAGCTGCGCGTCGTCGGCACGCCCGGGCACACCGCGGATTCGCTCTCCTTCCATCTGCCGGCCGACAGCGCCGTCCTGACCGGTGACACGGTGCTGGGGCGCGGCACGACGATCGTGGTGCACCCGGACGGCCGGCTCGGCGACTACCTCGACTCCTTGCGCCGTCTGCAGGCGATGACGATGGCCGGCGTCGACACGGTGCTGCCCGGCCACGGCCCGGTGCTGAAGGACGCGCGCGGCGCCGTCGAGTACTACCTCGCGCACCGCGCGAGCCGGCTGGCGCAGGTGGAGACCGCCGTGGAGGCGGGCTGTCTGACGCCCGCCCAGGTGGTCGCGCACGTCTACTACGACGTCGACCGGTCGCTGTGGCCGGCGGCGGAGCTGTCGGTGCGGGCGCAGCTGGACTATCTGCGCGAGCACGGGCTGATCGAGGACCGGCGGACCTACTGATGACGGATCGACCGATGAGCGGCCAGGAGACGTCCGGCCCGGCGGTGAAGGAGTTCGACCCGTGGTCCGCCGCGTTCGTCGCGGACCCGTATCCGGCGTACGAGGCGCTGCGCGCGGCGGGCCGCGCGCACTGGTTCGAGCCCACCCGGCAGTGGCTGATCCCGCACTACGACGATGTGAGCGCGCTGCTGCGCGACCGCCGGCTGGGGCGTACGTATCTGCACCGGTTCACCCACGAGGAGTTCGGCCGCGAGGCGCCGCCGGCCGGGCACGAGCCGTTCCACGTCCTCAACGACAACGGCCTGCTGGACCTGGAGGCCCCCGACCACACCCGGATCCGCCGGCTGGTCGCGAAGGCGTTCACCCCGCGCACCGTCGAGCGGCTCGCGCCGACCGTGCAACGGCTCGCCGACGAGCTGGTCGACGGTCTGCAGGCGGACGGCGGCGGTGACCTGCTGGCCCGGGTCGCCGAACCGCTGCCCGTCGCGGTCATCGCGGAGATGCTCGGCATCCCGCCCGGCGACCGGCAGCCGCTGCGGCCCTGGTCGGCGGACATCTGCGGGATGTACGAGCTGAACCCGGACGAGGAGACCGCCCGGCGGGCGGTGCGGGCGAGCGAGGAGTTCTCGGAGTATCTGCGCGGGCTGATCGCCGAGCGCCGCCGTACACCGGGCGAGGACCTGATCAGCGCCCTGATCGCCGCCTACGAGGACGGGGACACGCTCAGCGAGCAGGAGATGGTCTCCACATGCGTGCTGCTGCTCAACGCCGGCCACGAGGCGACGGTGAACACCACAGCGAACGGCTGGTTCACCCTGTTCCGCCATCCTGATCAGCTCGAACTGCTCCGCGCGGAATCCGGGCTGCTCCGCGACGCCATCGAGGAACTGCTGCGGTACGACACCCCGCTGCAGATGTTCGAGCGCTGGGTCCTGGACGACATCCAGGTCGGCGACACGGTGATCCCGCGGGGTTCCGAGGTCGCGCTGCTCTTCGGGTCCGCCAACCGCGACCCGTCGCGCTTCCCCGACCCCGGCCGGCTGGACCTGCGCCGCCCGGCCGCCGACAACCGGCATCTCACCTTCGGTGCCGGTATCCACTACTGCCTGGGCGCGCCGCTGGCCCGCATCGAGCTGGCCGCGTCCTTCGGCACGCTGCTGAGCCGCGCGCCGGGTCTGCGGCTCGCCGCCGAACCGCGCTGGAAGCCCGGCTACGTCATCCGGGGCCTGGAAGAACTGCTCGTCAGCTGGTGACGCGAGCTGGTGACGCGCCCGGCCCCCGACGTGATCTGCGTCTCTTCCTCAGGCGCGGGGCACCGTGAGCCGCCAGGCGCCCGGCTGGACCGTCCAGGTGCGGGTCCTGACCGGTCCGGCGAGGGCGGAATCCGCGCGGTAGCGGAAGTCCCGGCCCGAGACGGTGACGGTCGCGGCCTCCACGCACAGCGGTTCCGGGCTGTCGGGAAGGCTCACCCGGACCTCGATGAGCCCCGGGTTCACCGTCCGGAACGACACCTCGTGCACGGGGTGGTCCAGGTCCACCAGCACCACCCCGTCCGCCTCGATCCGCAGCCGCTGGCGCGGCGCGTGCCCGTGGCCGTGCCCCGGCCCGTGCGCGTTCGAGGGCGCCGGCATCGTCAGCGTCCGGACCAGCGACCGGGCGGTGCGCCCACCCGTCACCCGCCACCACCCTTTCAACGAATCGCTTCGCTCCCCATCCCTATTCGGCGACCACCAGTGCGACGAGGATCCCGCGCCGTTGGAGGGGATCTGTAGCGTGCCCAGCACGATGCCGCCGCTGTCGTCGACCAGCAGGTCCAGCTCGCGGTCCATGCCGTCGAGCACCGCCCGCGCCGCGGGCAGCACCTGGCCCGGCACGCCCAGCGCCCGGGCGAGCGAGGAGCGCGGCCCGATCGGCACCAGCGCCAGCGGGGCCTCGCCGAGTGCCCGCTCATGGTGCAGTGCCCGCACCGCCCGCAGCAGGGTCCGGTCGTCGCCCAGCACCACCGGACGGCGCCGGCCGCGATGGGCCAGCACCCGGGCCACCTCTTCGGCCGAATCCGGAAGAGCGATTTTTACGGAGGACGCGCCCGCACACAGGACATCCTTCGCGATGCGGACGGATTCGCCGTCGACGGCACGTGCCGCGGGGTCGATGACCACGAGCAATTGACGCCCGTCAGGTGGCTGAGCCGACACCTTGGTCCTTCCTCAGGTAAAATCTCGGTGCAAGAGCCCCTTGCGCCGTTGCGTCAGGGGCTTGGTCTATTCCGGGGCACCGGTTCGACGGCTCTCTGCACGTTGGACATGCCCCGCCCGGAAGGGGTGTACGCCTGTGCCCGCACTTGTGCTGCTCGGTGCTCAGTGGGGTGACGAAGGCAAGGGGAAGGCCACTGACCTGCTCGGTGGCTCCGTGGATTATGTCGTGCGTTACCAGGGCGGCAACAATGCCGGCCACACGGTCGTCGTCGGCGACCAGAAGTACGCACTGCATCTCCTCCCCTCCGGAATCCTGTCGCCGGGGTGTACCCCGGTCATTGGTAACGGTGTCGTCGTGGACCCGGCGGTCCTGCTCTCCGAGCTGAGCGGACTGAACGACCGCGGCGTCGATACGTCCAAGCTTCTGATCAGCGGGAACGCCCATCTGATCACTCCGTATCACCAGACCATCGACAAGGTGACGGAGCGGTTCCTCGGCAGCCGCAAGATCGGTACGACCGGGCGCGGTATCGGCCCGGCCTACGCCGACAAGATCAACCGCGTCGGGATCCGCGTTCAGGACCTCTTCGACGAGTCGATCCTGCACCAGAAGGTGGAGGCCGCACTCCACGAGAAGAACCAGCTCCTGGTCAAGCTCTTCAACCGGCGTGCGATCAGCGTCGACCAGGTCGTCGAGGAATACCTCGGTTACGCGGAGCAGATCAAGGACTTCGTCGCCGACACCGGTCTGATTCTGAACAAGGCGCTGGACGAGGGCAAGGTCGTGCTGATGGAGGGCGGCCAGGGCACGCTGCTCGACGTCGACCACGGCACCTATCCCTTCGTCACCTCGTCGAACCCGACCGCCGGCGGTGCCTGCACGGGCTCCGGCATCGGCCCGACGAAGATCAGCCGTGTGATCGGCATCCTCAAGGCCTATACGACGCGAGTCGGCGCCGGTCCGTTCCCGACCGAGCTGTTCGACGAGGACGGCGAGAAGCTGCGGGTCATCGGCCACGAGCGCGGGGTCACCACCGGCCGCGACCGTCGCTGCGGCTGGTTCGACGCGGTCATCGCGCGGTACGCGACCCGCGTCAACGGCCTGACGGACTTCTTCCTCACCAAGCTCGACATCCTCACCGGCTGGGAGCAGATCCCGGTCTGCGTGGCCTACGAGATCGACGGCAAGCGCGTCGAGGAGCTGCCCTACAACCAGAGCGACTTCCACCACGCGAAGCCGATCTACGAGATGCTCCCCGGCTGGTCCGAGGACATCACGAAGGCGCAGACCTTCGACGACCTGCCGAAGAACGCGCAGGCGTACGTCAAGGCGCTCGAAGAGATGTCGGGCGCGCCGATCTCCGCGATCGGCGTGGGCCCCGGCCGTACCGAGACGATCGAGATCAACTCGTTCCTCTGACGGACGGCGGCCGGTCAGGCCGACGGCATCGACGCGGCGCGCCCCGGTGGCAGGA